>CAXMQC010000526.1:0-9266 GCA_964195285.1 Akkermansiaceae bacterium | reverse complement strand
CTGTTACATTCCAATCTCGCTGAATTTCCTGATCGCACCGGGATGCATCGGCGCGGTATCCCCCTCGCTCTTTATGTCTTGCGGTCGCAGCGGTCGCAACGCCGGATGAAGCCTCTTGAATCGCTCGAAATTACCGTAGACCGCCTGGACGATGTCGTAGGCGGTCATTTCCGGCATGTCCTCCGAGACCACCGCGACGACCCTGACGCCGAACGACTTGACGGCGGCGGTCTGGTTTTCATAGGTCCCCGCCGGAATCTCGGTAACCGAGAAATAGGGCTTGTCCGCAACCAGACCGGCGATTTCGGGGCCGGCGATCTCGACAAGCTCAGCGTCGCACAGCGCCATCGTCTTGGCCAGATCGGCGTCGGGATGGGCGACAATCGCGACCATCGCCTGAATACGGTTATGACACAGAGCCAAGGATTGTTCGGGGCCGGTCAGCTCGTCGGCGAGGGTGAAACTGTCGCGCGACCAACCCATGGCCGTCATCACCTGCTGCATGACCACGCGTTGGTCGGAACCGGGAACCCCGATATTGACCCGCTTTCCGGCCAGGTCGGCGAGATTGGCAATTCCGGCGTCGCGTCGGGCAACCACCGTGAACGGCTCGCCTTGAAGCATCAGCAGGGCTCTTAGATTCTCGAACCGGACGTCCATGAATTCGACCGGGCCACTTGCGTTGTAGGCGTGATACAGCCAGTCCGACGGCGCGACGCCGATATCGATGGCGCCGTCGCGCACATTGCCGAGCACCGCCAAGGGTTCGGCGGCGTCGCGGCCGACGATCCGTTCGACCTCGCAGGTCATGGCCTGCGTGGACTTCGACATGGCGCGGCACAGCGCCCGCCCGACATTGAAATGGACCGGCGATTCGTCGCCGGCGCCGATGATCACCTCCGCGGCACTGGCCTGGGACGTCGCGCCCGCGGCCGCCAGCGTCAGTGCGAGGCATAGGGCCAGTGTGGTTGTCCGTAGTTCCATTATCCTCCCCCCAACAAGCCCCAAGCGGGCCTTCAACCGGATGACCGTTTCCCCCGATCCATCGAACCGCACGTCGCCGTGGATGGTCGTGTTGAAAATGGCGTCCGTCCCGGAAAGGCAATGCGCCCAGGCAAAACTCTTCTACAGAACCTCAAAACGTCAAACGAAAAAATCGAGGTGGGGGAGCCCTCTCCCCCACCTCGTTGAAGCGTTATTTCATCAAGCCCGCTTCCTTGTAGTATTTCGCGGCGCCGTCGTGCAGCGGCGCGGAGAGTCCGTTGGTTGTCATCTCTTTCTTATCCAGGATGGCAAAGGCCGGATGCAGTTTCTTGAAGCTGTCGAAGTTCTCGAACACGGCCTTGACCACTTGATAGATCGTGTCGGCATCGGTGGCCGTCGACGAGACGAAGGTCGCACCCACGCCGAAGGTCTTGATGTCGTCCGGATTGCCCTTGTACATACCGCCTGGAATATTGGCGTAGAAGTAGAAGGGGTTGTCCGCCACCAGCTTGTCGATCGCCGGGCCGGAAACCTCGGCGAACTTGGCGTCACATGTTGTTGTCGCTTCCTTGTTCAGCCCTGCCGGGTTGCCGACGAGCCAGAAAAAGGCGTCGATCTTGTTATCGCACAGTGCGCCAGGCGTTTCCGCCGATTTCATTTGGGCCGCCAGCTTGAGATCGTCGTTGGTGTGGCCCATCGCCTTCCACATAACGTTCCAGGTCGCTTCGGTGCCCGAACCCGGGTTACCAATATTGACCCGCTTGTCGACGAGATCGGCGACGGTCTTGATACCGGAATCGGCGCGAGCGATGATGGAGACCGGCTCGGGATGAACTGAAAATACCGCGCGAAGCTCCTTGAACGGGCCGGCATCCATAAAGGATTTCTTCCCGGTCCCGTTATAAGCGTGGTACTGCCAGTCGGACTGCACGACACCCATGTCGAGCTCACCGGCTCGGATCGTGTTCAGATTGTAGACCGAGCCGCCGGTCGATTCGACCGAACAACGCACGCCGTGATCTTTCCGGCCTTTGTTGACGAGGCGGCAAATGGCGCCGCCGGTAGGATAGTAAACACCGGTGATGCCGCCAGTGCCGATGGTGATGAATTTTTGTTGCGCCTGGGCCGGGCCAGCCGCGGATAACCCATAGGTAACGGCAGCGGCAATCGTGGCTGCTGTCAGCAATTTCATGTTCATTTGAAGCTCCCATGTCGTTTTGTTGTCGCGCCTTGCTTTGACGCATATATTGACTTTGGCGGTATTCCCAACCGGGTTACAGCCGATATTGTCGTGCAAATACCACCCCTATCCAGAAGGATATCGGGGACTATGCACGCTCTGTTCACAGGAGGTCAACCTTGAATGCGGCGGTGCGCCTTCCGCGAAATACGCCGTCGGTTCAGGGAATCAGGCCATGTTGCCGGTAGTATCGACCTGCGCCGTCATGCAGCGGCGCCGCAAGGCCTTCCTTCACCATGCGGTTCCGGTCGAGGGTGCCCAAGGCGGGATACATGTGCCGGAACTCGTCGAAATTGTCGAATACCGTTTTGACGATGGCATAGGCCGTGTCGTCATCCATATCCTCGGCCACAATGATCGTGGCACGAACGCCGAAGGTACGGACCGGCGAATTATTGCCTTTGTAGATGCCGCCCGGGATCGTCATGTAGGAATAATATGGATTTCGGGCGACCAACTGGTCGATCTGCGGGCCTTCCACCCTGATGATCGACGCATCGCACAAATCCGTCGCCTTGGCGATGGATTTGTTGGGATGTCCGACGACATAGACCATCGCCTCGACCCGACCCTGGCACAGGGCCACGGACTGCTGCGCAGCACGCAAATCGCCGGCCAGCGCAAAGCTGTTCGGCGTCCAGCCCATGGCGTCCATCACCACCTGCATGGTGGCGCGCTGCCCCGATCCCGGATTGCCGAGATTTACGCGCCTGCCTTCCAGGTCGGCCAGTGACCTGATGCCCGAATCGCGCCTGGCGACCAGGGTAAAAGGTTCGCCGTGCACCGAGAACAGGCTCCGGATATTCCGGTAACCAACATCGACGAATTGCAGCTCACCGGTGCGCTTGTAGGCCTTGTACTGCACGTCAGATTGAACAACCCCAACTTCGAAGGCGTAGTTGCTGACATTGTTCATGTTGGATAGCGAGCCGGCGGTGGGCACGGCCGAACATTTGACGTCCTTAACATTCTCGTTGACCAGGTTGCAGATGCCGCGGCCCACCTGGAAATAGACGCCGAGAATACTGCCCGTGCCGATCACGATATCGAGCTCGGCGGCGGCGGGACCAGGTCGAGCGGAAACAGCGATAACCCCGGCTATCAAAAGCGCCAGCCGAAGACCGCGGCCAAATTTCAAAGCGACTTCAAACACGGCCCAGCACTTGCTGAAGATATACCATCAACGACCAGGGGCGGCCGCCATCGACGGCCCAATGCTCCCGTTGAATGTACAATCCGTGCAGAATGGCGGCACCCTATGTTTTATAGCGCGATGTTTATGGCGCGGCTATTGACCCGCCACATTTACGGTCGCGAATACCACACCATCGTTATGATTAACCGCAACTATGCCCGCCCCGTTCGCCCAGCGTCAACAGTGAAGTATCAACAAGATTCGCGCGTTCCCCCGCCCGCTATTCCGCAGCGAGCAGACCTCTGGCGCGATACGCCGCCTCGGCGCCGGGGTGCAGCGGCAACGAGATTCCAGCCGAAATCATAGTCCCGCCACCGGCGCGAAGTTCGGCTAGCACCGGATGCTGGCCCGTGAATTCGGCCATGGAATCCAGGACAGCCTCGGTCAACTGGCGCACCAGGCCATCGTCGACATTAACGGTGGTCGCCAAGACCGCGCGCAGGCCAAAGGCCGGAATGTCATCCAGCGCGCCGGTATAAAGGCCGCCGGAGATAGTCGCTTTGGCCAAATCCGGTCGCCGCGACAGCAAGTCGTCCAACTGTTCGCCCTCGACGGGTACCAGTTTCAACTCGCAACGCTGCATCGCGGCGCCCAGTAGCTGCGAGGGATGAGCCGTCACGATCGCGGCGGCATCGATCTCGCCGGCGCACAGGGCCGAAAACTGTTCCATGGCCGTAATCTCGAGCACCAGCGCAAGATCGTTGGTTCCAATATCCCAGGCCCTGAGCAGGGCCTCCATCAGCACGCGCTGATAGGTGAAGGCCGGGCCGATGCTGATCCGCTTGCCCTCGAGATCCGCCGGCCCGGCAATATTCGCGCCGGCCCGCGCGACCAGGGTCAGGGGCTCGGCATGCAGCGCCATCACCGCGCGAAGATTTTCGTCCGCGCCATCGGCGTGGAACAGATTGGTGCCCCGCGCGGCATGCATCAGCCAGTCGGACTGGACGATGGCGAAATCCAGCAGGCCGCCGGCCAGACGTTCGATATTAGCCGAGGAATTGGCGTTACTTTCGACGAAACAGCGCGATCCCGGATCGCCGGCGGTGACAACCCGGCAGATCGCGCCAGCAGCCGGGAAATAGACTCCCGAAACGGCGCCGGCCCCGATCACGATCTCACGCGCATTGCCGCCGACCGAAGCGGCGGCGGGGCTCTCATGGTTGTCGGCCAGGGCCAGGCCGAAACCCGTGCCCGCCAGCAAAAGCCCCAGGATCGACGCTCGAATAATCATGTCAGATACGCCCTTGCTTCCACCGCGCCGGCCAGCGGCCGGCCCAGCAGTTTCGCGCCCGCCGCAACCTGCCCCACCAAGGCCGCATTGTCGGGCGCCACCGAACCGTCGGCCATGAGAATATTGTTTTCGAAACCGACCCGGACATGGCCACCCAGCGCCGCCGCCGTCAAGGCGCAGCCGCATTCGCGGGCTCCGAAGGCGCAGATTGCCCAGTCGGCATCCAGTGTCTCAATCTCGGTCAGGAACGGCAGCAGATCCGCCGGCACCGACTTCTGACCCGCCGTATAGCGCCCCAGCACGAAGAGCAGGAACGGCCGATCGCCGGGAATGATGCCGCGCTTGTGCAATTCGACGAATTGGGCGGCCTCTTCCAGCGAATAGAGGATGTATTGCGGCATGATTTTCTCACTCGCCACCCAGGTCAGGAACTCGGCAAAGGCAGGCACCGCGGCCTCGTCCGGACAAAACTCTTTTAGCGACAGCGAGGCGGCCTCGGGCCGCACCGCGCGCACCGCCGCCATCTGTTGGGCCGACGAATAGATGCCGACCGCCTCTGTCGTCATCTGGATGATCATGTCGTCGCCGACCTCGCGCCGCACCGCAGCCGTGGCGTCGGTGTAGGCATCGGCATCGAGGCTGTGTTTGTCATCGGCGTCGCGCACATGCAGATGGATCATCGCCACACCGGCTTCGCGGCAGCGCGCGGCCTCGGCTGCGAGTTCGGCCGGCCCGATCGGTATGGCGGGATGGTCCGCCTTGGTCTTGCGCGCCCCATTGGGGGCGACCGCCAGGATCAGTGGCGCGTCGATGTCATTCGTGGCCATGTTCAGACTCTCAGTTCCCTGTCGATTCGATGGCGGAATCGATCGCGTCGGCCAGGCGGTCGGCGATCATTTCTACCTGTTCGGTGGTAATGATGAAGGGCGGAGCCAGCAACACATGGTCGCCCTGTTGGCCATCGTTGGTACCGCCCATGGGATAGCACATCAGGCCGCGCGCCATGGCCTCGGCCTTGATGCGGGCATGCAGTTTCAGGGCCGGATCGAAGGCATCCTTGGTCGCCCGGTCGGCGACCAGCTCGACCCCACGGAACAGGCCGCGGCCGCGGATGTCGCCGACATGGCGGTGATTGCCCAAGCGCTCAACCAGTGCCTTGTCCAGCGCCTCGCCCATGGTCCGCACACTAGCCAGCAGGTCGTTCTCGGCGATCTCGTCCTGCACCGCCAGCGCCGCCGCGCAGGCCGTGGCGTGACCCATATAGGTATGGCCGTGCTGGAAGAAGCCGGAGCCGTCCCTAATCGTATCGAAGATCCTGCCCGATACCATGGTCGCGCCGATCGGCTGATAGCCGGCGCCCAGCCCCTTGGCGATGGTCTGGATATCGGGCGCGACGCCGTCCTGTTCCCCGGCATGGAGCGTGCCGGTGCGGCCCATGCCGCACATCACCTCGTCGAAAATCAGCAGCACGCCGTATTTGTCGCAGATTTCGCGAATGCGGCTGAAATAGCCCTCGACGGCCGGCACCGCGCCCAGTGTCGCGCCGACCACCGGCTCGGCGACGAAGGCGATTACCGCATCCTCGCCCAGCTCCAGGATCTTGGCCTCAAGCTCGTCGGCGGCGCGCCGGCCGTAGTCCGCCTCGCTCTCCTCCGCTTCGGCCCGGCGATAGGCGAAGCAGGGGGATATGTGGTGGGTTTCGATCAACAGCGGCTCGAACTGCTGGCGCCGCCACAGATTGCCGCCGGTCGCCAGCGCGCCCAGCGTGTTGCCGTGATAGCTCTGCAGCCGGGCGATGACGTGGCGTCGCTGCGGCTGGCCGGTCTCGACGAAATACTGGCGGGCCAGCTTCAGCGCCGCCTCCACCGCCTCCGACCCGCCGGAGACGAAATAGACCCGATCAATGCCGTCCGGCGCGTCGGCGACCAGCCGGTCGGCCAGCGCCTCCATCGCGTCGCTGGTGAAAAAGCCGGTATGGGCAAACGGGATGGCGTCGAGCTGCGCCTTGATGGCCGCGATTACCCGGGCGTTGCTGTGGCCCAGGCAGGATACCGCGGCGCCACCCGAGGCGTCGAGATAACGCTTGCCCGCGCCGTCCTCGATGAACACGCCGTCGCCCTTAACGGCGGCGGGATAGCCGGCCCGCGCATTGCGGTGAAAGACATGATCCATGGCGTTAACACCAATACGGGCGCCGCCGCGCGGCGCCCCTCCTTAAAACAATCAGCACGCCAATATGACGCGCGCGGGCGCACAGGTCCAGAGATCAGATGCCGGAAATCGGGGATCTGTCAACCCGCTCGGGTTGACCGGCCGGGCGCCATCGAGAATAAATCGAGGACCCTTCGAAAGGGCGGAGTTTGAGTCGCGAGATCGACGAAAAGACCCAGGCCGAGCGGCAGGCGTTATACGACCGGTTGGCGGCGGGCAATATCGCGCCCTTGTGGGACGTATTGCAGGGCCTGATGCCGCGCGACCCGCAATCGAAGGCCGCGCCCTTCCGCTGGCGCCACGAGGGTGTGCGGCCGCTGCTGATGGAGTCGGGCGACTTGCGGCTGAGCGCCGGGTGCTCGTGCACGAGAAACTGGGCCTGTACCGCGAGGAACGGGCGGGGGTGTGAGGCGATTGAGGGGTGGGACGCCGCACAGCATCGAGCGGCCTCACCCACTCAATCGAACGGCAGCCCTACATAGTTATCCGCCAGCGACCGCGCGCCGGCTTCCGAGCCGGTGATGTAATCCAGCTCGGCGAGTTGGATACGGCGGTCGAATCCACTGTGGCCTGAATGCAGATGCAGCATCTGGGTCATCCACCAGGAGAACCGCTCGGCCTTCCAGATCCGCGGCAGGCAACGGGCGGCATAACCATCCAGGCCCGCGCTATCGCCCGACTTGTAAAAATCGACCAAGGCCCCGGCCAGCACCTGCACATCGGCCATGGCCAGGTTCATCCCCTTGGCCCCGGTCGGCGGCACGATATGGGCTGAATCGCCGGCCAGGAACAGGCGGCCGTGGCGCATGGTCTCGCAGACGAAACTGCGCATCGGCGTGATGCCTTTCTGCAGCACCGGCCCTTCGTTCAGCCGCCAATCGCCATCCTGGGTCAAGCGGGTTTGCAGTTCCGCCCAAATGCGGTCGTCCGGCCAATTATTGATATCCTCGTCGGGCGAGACCTGGAGATACAGCCGCGTCAGTTCCGGCGAGCGCATGCTGTGCAGCGCGAAACCCGTGTCGTGGTTCGAATAGATCAACTCGCCGGACGACGGCGCCGTCTCGGCCAGGATGCCGAGCCAGGCGAAGGGATAGACCTTCTCGAAGGTGGCGATCTTGTCCGCTGGGATGCTGGGCCGGCAGATGCCGTGGAAACCGTCGCAGCCGCCGATAAAATCGCATGCAATCTCCTGTGGTTCGCCGTCCTTGTCGGTAAAGCGGATTTTCGCGCTGTCGCCCTCGATATCATGGATCGATACGTCGCTGGCCTCGAAATGAAGCGGCAGGCCGTCATCCAGACGCGCCGCCACGAAATCCTTCACCCATTCCTGCTGGCCATAGACCATGATCGACTTGCCGGTCAGCCCCTTCAGGTCGATACGGCGGCGTTGGCCGGCGAAGCTGATCTCCAGCCCGTCATGCACCAGTCCCTCGCGACGCATGCGTTCGCCCAGCCCGACTTCGTCGGTCAGCTCGGCGGCCCAGTGCTCCATGACCCCGGCGCGGATGCGCGCCTCGATATAGTCGCGGCTGCGGGCCTCGATGATGATCGACCCGATGCCGTGGCGCTGGAGCATGCGGGCCAGCAACAGCCCCGACGGCCCCGCGCCGATGATACCGACCTGGGTTTTCATGAAAACAGTCGTTCCCTCTCTGCTTTACCCAACCACTGCTACCGCCGCTGCGGTGGCGCGAGAATAGACAGAAGCACAAATTTCTTGCACTATTCGAACATTGGGCACGCGGCGAATTGACTCGGTCATCCCGTCCGCGTAAGCCCAAACCGGGTAAGAGAGTATAAGAATGATCGCGGGAAGCATACCGAATTACCAGCTTTATGGTGAGGATGGCGCGCAGGCGGACGTCGAGTTCGTGCATTGTGAATCGATCCCCGAGCGCAGCGCCCTTCACGATTGGAACATTCGCCCGCACCGGCACGATTCGCTTTACCAGTTGTTGTTCATGAGCCAGGGAACGGCACGAATCCTGCTGGAAGGCAGAGCGCGGCCATTGCGTTCGCGTTGTCTCGTAATGATCCCGCCGATGGTCGTTCATGGCTATGAGTTCCAGCGCGACGTCGACGGCCTTGTGGTCACCATGGCCGAAAGCGCCGTGGAGCGGATCTTTGCCATGGTACCCAAGCTGGCCCCGCAGCTTGCAGCGCCGCATATCATCGAAGAGGCGGACGCGGCGCTGTCATTCGACGATGTCGAGACATTGTTCAACAATATCGCGCGCGAATTCTTTACCGGCGGCGCGGGGCGGGTCTGCGCGCTGCAAAGCCATCTCGGCCTGGCGTTCGTGATGCTGGCGCGGACCATTGCGCACGAAAACGAAAGGCGCCTCAGTGTTGCCGACAGGGGCGTAGACCTGGTGCGCAACTTCCAAGGCTTGGTCGACCGGCAT
>CAXMQC010000525.1:0-7963 GCA_964195285.1 Akkermansiaceae bacterium | reverse complement strand
GGGCGATGGCGATGGCGATGGCGATGGCGATGGCGATGGCGATGGCGATGGCGATGGCGATGGCGATGGCGACCGCAGGTCGCGGTCGGGTCTTTGGGATGGCACCAATCCCGGCCACTCGCCGATCGAGCAAGACCCGCCGATGGATCCGGAAGAGCCCGGCGCCCCGAACCCGGGTCATGGCGGCATCGAGAATCCGAACAACAGTCCAAACGAGTGACGGGAGCCAGTACTTCGGAGAACTGAAATGTGGACCTCTCAGGGGAACCGGGCGAAAGCCCGGTTCCCTTCCGCAATCGCAAAGGGAGTGGCGCAAAATGGCCGCTCTTTTTTGTAATCCCGATACTTCTGGGAAGCGACCGCGTCTGGCCGATCTCCGCGCCGCACATCCGAGGTTTCCGGATTCAACATGGCAATCCTGGGCCGGAAACGGTCGCCACCGCATGTCCGGTTGCGCCTCGGACGGTTCAGGGCTTGGCCGTCAACCCCGTGCTCGGCTAGAAGACCAACGCTTTCCGCCTGGTTTCCGGATCGTTCGGGCTCACTTCATTTTAGAAAATATGCCTCCAGGGCGCCCTTGTTTTTGACTTCGATCGGACCGCGATGCTCGCACTCGAACTGGTCCCTGACATGGTGGAAGGTGCTTTCGGAAAGCGCGATCCGGCCCGGTTCGCCGGTTGATTCCATGCGCGACGCGATATTCACCGCATCGCCCCAGATATCGTAGGTGAACTTCTTCTTGCCCACCACCCCGGCCATGACCGGGCCGGTATGCAGCCCGATCCGCAGTTCCCATGGCGGCAGGCGCATTTTCTCGCGCTGGCTGTTGACCCGGGCCATGAAATCCCGGATTTCGAGGGCGGCGCGACAGGCGTCGGCGGGGTGGGTCCGGTTTTCCTCGGGCAACCCGCCGGCGCACATATAGGCGTCACCGATGGTCTTCAGCTTCTCCATATTGTGGCGTTCCATGATATCGTCGAAGGCGGAAAAATACTGGTTGAGGTCGTTGACCAGGGTTCGCGGCTCCGACGCCTCCGCCAGGCGCGTGAAGCCCTTGAAGTCGGTGAACATGATCGTCGCCGAGCTGTAATGCCGGGGCTCGATCTCGCTGCCGGATTTCAATTCTTCCGCGATCTTTACGGGCAGGATATTGAGCAGCAAATCGTCCGATCTGGCCTTCTCTTCTTCCAGTGCCTTGCGGGCCCCGCTCAACTCGATCAATTTCCGGCGCAACTCAAGCTGCGCCATGGTTTGGCCCGACAGGCGGCGCAGCGATTCCGACTGCTCGAAGGTCAATTCCCGCGGTTCGAAATCGAACACGCAAACCGTCCCCAGCGCATAGCCTTCGGGGTTGATCAACGGCATGCCGCAATAGAATCGGAAATGGGGCGCTTCCTTGACCGCCGCATGGTCGGCGAAGCGATCGTCGCACGACATGTCCGGCACGGTCAGCAGATCGCACTGACAAATGGCGGTCGAACAAGCCGTGCCGCGCGGCAGATAGGCAATATTCGGTGGTAGCCCGTATTTCGCCTTGAGCCATTCGCGCGTGTCCGCGATGACATTGATCATGCCGACCGGACATCCGCAGATCTGCGCCGCCAGTTCCGCGATGTCGTCATAGGCCACTTCCGGCGGCGTATCGGTGATCTCGTAGGTATCGACCACCGCGACACGTTCGGCCTCGTTGTCTGGTAGGGGATACGTCATGGTCATTTCCTCCTATATCGCCGCTGCGGTTATGAGGCAAACCGACTTGGTCGTGAGCGCCCCTGCTTTGTTTCGCGGCCCTCAATAAATGACATTATGTCACCAAACGCGGGTCGGCATATGCCGTTCCCGTGCCCTACATCGCGCAAAAGGTGCTATAAAGTCCGAGACTTGGCGAGTTATATTGCTTTGTAAGCTGATATTACGGTCGGCTAGGCCCGCACAGGTGTTGCTGAATTAATCAGCCGGGTCAAGCGCCGTCAGCACCCGCGGTAACGGTGTCGCGGGGCCGTCCAGCGTCCAGCCCCGTTTTCTGGCGAGCGCGCCCAAATCCGCGATCCGCTTGACGGTGAGCGGGTGGGTGTTGAGGAATTCAGGCCCCTCGTCGGGGACCGATTCGCCCAATTCGTTGAGGAGGATGCGAAAGAACCTGTCGGCGCCGGCGACATGGCCATAGGTCGTGGCCACCGCCGTCAGGCCGTCGCGGTCGGCCCGGGTCTCGGCGTCGCGGCTGAACTGGCGCAACAACAGGGCGTTCGGGCCCCAGATCAGCCCGTCGACCGTTTCCGGCGACGCGCCGACCACGGTTCCCAGCACCAGTTGCAGCAGCAGTACCCCGCCCACGTTCGCCGCGACGTCGCGGTTGGCGGCATGGGCGATCTCGTGGGCCATTATCATGGCCAGTGCATTTTCGTCGGCGACGCGGGCGATCAGGCCGCGATAGACGAAGACATGGCCACCCAGCGTGGCGAAGGCGTTGATCTCGTCTTCGTCGAGATAATGCACCGTGATGCGCAGATCCTCGGGTAGATCCATATTCGCGGATAGACGGTCGGCAATCGCCTGTAGCGCGGTTTCGATCTCGCGGTTGTTGGTTGTGACTTCTTCGTCTGTCTCCCCGACCTCGAACACGGCGGCGGCCAGGGCGTTTTCCCACGACATCGGCAGATAGCGCCCGCCGTAGGAACCGATCAGCAGCGCCAGCAGCCCCAGCGTCGCAAACAGCCCGATGGCGCCAGCCGTCAGGACGAACAGGTCGGCGACAGGACGATGCCGGCTGACATTGATGCCCTCGGGGACCTTGACGTTGCGTATCTTCATCTAGACGCTCTTTCAGGCGTAGTCGGCGCCGGCCCGGTGCCAAGCGCGTACATGCATAACAATCAGCCTTGCGGTATAATCGCCGTGCCGTAGGCCAACACTTCGACGGTCCCGACTGCATTCTTCCTGCCCTTCGAGATCGAGCTGGTCTCGAAACGCATGCTGAAGATCATGGTCGCGCCCAGCTCCTGCGCCTGCTCCTGCATGCGCAGGATGGCTTCGCGCCGGGCCCGGTCCAACAAGCTTTCATAGGTGTGGATGCGGCCGCCGAAGATCATGCGCAGCCGCGCCAGGAAGCGCTTGAAATAATCAACCGAGATGACGGCGCTGCCGCGCACCAGCTTTGTTGCCGGCGCGGGCGACATCGGCGGCAGGGTCTTGGCGACGACGACCACCAGATCGCCCAGCGCATGCTCGCGCCGTTTGATTGATTTGTAATGCCGCAGTTCCGCGATCCTGCCGGTGAAGAATGCCAGGATCAGCAGAACGACGACGAGCAGGATTTGCCATAATTCTATAAAGGCTTCCATCGCGATTACTCCACAATGACAGCGCTGCCATAGGCGAGAATTTCCGACGCGCCCTGGGTAACGGACGAGGTGCTGAATCGCACGTTGATGACCGCGTTGGCGCCCTTGGCCGTTGCCTGTTCGATCATGCGTTCGAAAGCCTCGTCGCGGGCCTCGCTCAACAATTCGGTGTAGCCCTGCAACTCGCCACCAACAATATTCTTCAGCCCTGCCATGATATCGCGGCCGATATGTTTGGCCCTGACCGTACTGCCCTGGACGATGCCCAGATGCTCGATAATCGTCTTGTCGGGCACGGTCTCCAGTGTCGATGTGATCATTCTGATGTCTCCGATTGAATGCGATGAAATGGCAATAGCTTTATCTATTGGCATCATCCGAATGATTTATCCAACGAATGTTAATTCCCCGCGGCCCGGTCTTGCCCCGCGTGGCGCCATCGTGCGATGAAGGTGCCCGGAATTAACCGGAGAGTGATGCAAGATGATCGACCTCTATACCTGGACCGTGCCGAACGGGCGCAAGATTGCCATCGCGCTGGAAGAGTTGGGCATACCCTATACCGCACATGGCATCAATCTCGGCAAGGGCGAGCAGAAGAGCCCCGATTATCTGAAGGTCAATCCGAATGGCAAGGTCCCGGCGATCATCGACCATGACACCGGCATCCGCATGATGGAATCGGGCGCCATCCTGCTGTATCTGGCCCAGAAGACCGGCAAACTGATGCCGAGCGGCGATAAATACTGGGAAGCCATGGAATGGCTGATGTGGCAGATGGGCGGGCTTGGGCCCATGCTCGGCCAGGTGCATCATTTCGTGAAGTACAACAAGGGTCTATCCGAATATTCCGAGGACCGCTACACGGCCGAGATGAACCGGCTATACGGTGTGCTGGATGCGCGGCTGGCGGACCGGGAATTTGTCGTCGACGACATCTCGATCGTCGATTGCGCCTGTTTTCCCTGGATCGCCCGCTGGAACTGGCAGGAACAGGATCTCAACGACTTCCCGAACGTGAAGCGCTGGTTTCTCACCATGGCCGCCCGCCCCGCCGTCCAGCGTGGCTACGTCGTCCCCAACGACAGCCAGACAATCCCGATCCCGGACTGATATGGCGCTATCGCCACGTAGCGTGGCGTTTATTATTATTCCACCAGCTTCAGGAAACGGCTGGGGTGGCTGTTCTTTACATTGTCTTCCCAACCCGTGACGGACGGGGCGACAAGGTTGCGCGACGCGTGATGATACAGCGGAACGGCGGGAAACTGCGACATGATCCGCTCATGCGCCCGGTACAAACCGATCGCCCGTTCCCGTGGGTTGGCCTGTTTCTCCGCCTGGTCCAGAAGCTTGTCGAGCTCCTTGTCGGCGAAACCGCCGTAGTTGAACCGTTCGTTGTCCGACCGGAAGAGTTCCAGCAACGCCATCGGGTCATTGTAATCGGGAATCCATCCGGCCCGCGCGATGTCGAAATCGCCGATCCCGAGGTCGCCGTAATGGACCGTATAATGGCTGCCATACAGGTCCGCACGCACGCCGACTTTCTTCCACATCTTGGCGATCACCTCGGCGACTTTCCGGTGAGTATCGCTATTGTTGTAATGCAGTGTGATGCGCAGCGAATCGCGCGCGCCGTAACCCGAATCTTCCAGCAGCAACTTCGCCTTCGATCTTTTTTGCGACGGCGACAACGGGCGTTTTAGCGGGTAGGGGCCTTCCTGCTCGGGTTGCGCCGGCGCGTGCAAATTCGCCATGCCGTTGGGCAGCAGGCCGGCCGCCGGTATTTCGCCCCGGTCCAGCGCCTTCTTGACCAGATCGCGCGAATCGACCGCCAGAGCCAGCGCCTGGCGAACATTCGGATCGTCGAAAGGGGTTCTTTGCGTATTGAATATCAAATAATCGGTGGTCAGCGTCGGATACAACCGGACCACTTCCGGCGCCGTCTCGATTAGGCTGGCGATACGGTCGCGCGGGACCCCCGACAAAATACTCAACTCGCCGGAAAAGAACCGTTCAAGGGCGACCTCGCTATGTTCGACAATGTCATAGAAGATATTGTCGGTATTGACCGAGGCGGGATCGTAAAATCCCCAGTTCTTCCGTAACTTTATATAACGGCCGGGCAGCCATTCGCCCAGGATATAGGCGCCGTTGCTGATCATGCGGCCTGGCCGGGTCCAGCTGTCCGCGCCACGTTCTATCAGATCCCTGCGCAGCGGCAAGGCGGCCGGGTGGCACAGCAGTGACAGGAAATGCGGCGTCGGTTTCGCCAGATCGATAATTAGCGTGCGCTTGTTTTTGGCTTTCACGCCCAATGTCGCCATATCGCCGTCCTTGCTTGTATGCAAGGCCTCGGCGCCGGCAATCGGGTAAAACATCGAGGCAAAAGGCGCGCCTGACTGGGGCGCCAGAAGCCGCTGAAAGGCGTAGACGAAATCGCCGGCCACCAGCGGCCGTCCGTCCGACCACTTCAAGCCATCGCGTAGTTTGAATATCCATTTCCGGCCGTTCTTGGCGGTGCTCCAGCTTTCCGCGGCGCCGGGCTGTGGCTGGCCAGCCACGTCGTCGACCACCAGCCCGACGAACAGGTCGGCCAGGATCGCCTGTTCCACCGCGTAGGTCGCATATTGCGGATCCAACTGACCCGGCCTTTCCATGACGCCGCGATGCAGTTCGCGTTCGATGATCTGTGCGTTGGCTATCCCCGCGCTAGTCGCGAAGGCGGCGGCGAAGAGGATGAAAATTCGAACTAATAAATTGATATGTAATATTCTTCGCAATGTGGCGCACCGATCAGGTTGCAGTCGATTACCGCCGGACCCTAGCCGCCGCGAAGGTTTGCCGCAAGCGGATTTCTAAGGGTCTTCGAGATCGGCCGAGGCTGCAATTCTCACGGCATCTTGAACAGGCTTAAGCAAAATATTTACGCCCGCATGATACAAAAATAGCGTTTGAGAGGGATTATTCGGCGAGGGGTTATGGCTATCAGCATCAATCTGGGTGGCGGACGAGGCCGTGGCAGGCGTTGGCGAATCGATCTGTCCTCGCCGCCGGTTGAGGCGCACCAGACCGGCAGCAAGGCAGTCGCCGTGTTTTTGATCCTGTTTGCGCTGGTCTGGGGCGGATTTCCGGTTGTCGGACTGATTTTGACGCTGCAATCCGGCGAAATCGGGCCGGAACTGTTCATCTTTCTGATCTTCCCGGTCATCGGCGTCGGAATTCTGCTGTTTGGCATCCACAATTTCCTGTGGCGCCGCGCCATCGCCTTCGACGGGCAATCCTTCACGGTCACCGAAAGCGGCCTGAATGGCACCAAAAGCTGGACCGAGCCCCTTGCCGCCTATGAAGGCGTGATGCGAAACACCAGGCGCGTAAAGACCAAGAACAGCAGCTATACGCTCTATATGATCGACTTGGTCCATCCCGATCCCGACCGCAAGATCAACCTATTTACGGACACCACCGATTCGGGGTTCAGGGGACGCTGGGAAGATTTGGCCCGCGAGCTGAATCTGCCGGCGTTCGAGCAGGGCGAAGGCGGCATGGTCCGCCGCGACGCCGGTGACCTGGACAAGTCGGTGGGTGAGTTGATCCAGGAAGGCAAGGTCGATATCGATTACGACGCGCTGTCGCGGCCGGCGGCGGGGCTGGCGGTCGATATCGATGGCGATACCATTGCAATTACCCGGACCGGGCCGCAGAACCCCTGGTGGGGATCGCTGATCGCGGTGCTGTTTCCGCTGATTTTTGTTGGCGTCGGGTTTTTTGTGACCGATCTCGGCCTGTTCGGCCGAGTCATATTCAGCGGCATGGGACTGCTGTTCGAGATCATGTTCGTCATCGGTGTTTACCAGGACCTCACGACCCGGGCCAGGTTGCGAGTCGGGCCGGACGGTGTGCGGGTCAACAAGGTCGGCAGCCATGGCGAGAGCAAGGGCAAATTCATTCCCGCCGCCGAGATCGAGGGCGTTACCCTGAAACGCAAGGACAATGGGGGACGTTCCTCGGTTGTGATTTCTAGCGACAGCAGGAATCTTCGCTTTGGCACCGGCCTGCCGCGTATGTCGCTGGAATTCGCCATGAACACCCTGTTGGCCAAGGTCGCCGAGACTGAACGCCGTCGCCGGTGACGTCTGTCAAACCCGACAACAAAAGGGCCTCCTGCAGAGGCCCTTTCAAAATCAACGACCGGACAGACCGGCATCGACATTATCGAACTTACCCCAACGAGATTCCACTGTGTCGGGAATCCCGCCTTCACTCACTTTTCGCCGATGATTTGCGCTTGCCGGCAAACCACCGGCTACCTGGCCGGGTGGACTGCTCCCAGTCTTGTTAAGGATGGGTCAGTCGTTCGATTTCGTCCTTGATGGCCAGTTTCTGACGTTTGAGGTCGTGGACGGCTATATTGTCAGGTAAAGGCCGACCTTGTTCCTCTTCAAGGATTTTTTCGATGTCTTCCTTTTTGTCCTGCAGCGTCTTCACGCGATCCTCAAGCGACATGGCGTCACTCCCTTTCAGTTAGTGGTCTCAATCTCCTTTAACGCGACACTGTGCCCCCGCCGCCACCGTGGCGCGGGCGCAAAAAACAAGGCGTCGAAGTTGACGCCCGCCGCCAG
>CAXMQC010000524.1:0-4920 GCA_964195285.1 Akkermansiaceae bacterium | reverse complement strand
CGTCGACGCGCACCTCGAAGATGCCGCCACTACCGGGGATCAGCGCCACCTCGCCGACTTCGGTGGCGAAGGTCGACAGCAGTTCCTGGGCCGTCCAGCCGGCGCGCAACAGCCAGCCGCACTGGGTGCAATAGTCGATCTCGATGCGGGGGGCGGGCATGGCGTATTCCCTCAATCGGCCGCCGGGTCGGCGACGCGCACCAGCATCTTGCCCCGGTTTTCGCCGGCCAGCAAGCGAACCAGCGCGTCGGGCGCGTTTTCCAGGCCCTCGACGATGTCCTCGGCGTAGTTCAGCTTGCCCGCGCGCAGCCATTGCGCCAGTTCGGCGACCGCCTCGTCGGCCCGGTGCATATGGTCGAGCACCAGGAAGCCCTGCATGCGGGCGCGGGCGACCAGCAGCGCCCGGTTGGGGCGCGGGCCCCGGGGCGGCGGCTCGTTCGCGCCGGCGTCCGGTATCCCCATGGTGCCGCAGACCACGATGCGCGCCCCGACATTGAGGTGCGCCAGAACGGCATCCGAGATCGCCCCGCCGGTATTGTCGAAATATACGTCCACGCCTTGTCCGCAGGCCGTGCCCAGCGCCGCCGCCAAATCCGCCTCGGCGTGATAGTCCAGCGCCGCGTCATAACCGAATTCATCGAGGCACTGGCGAACCTTGGCCGACGAACCGGTGATGCCCACCGCGCGGCAGCCCTTGATCTTGGCGATCTGCCCGACCACCGCCCCGACCGCCCCGGCCGCGGTGGACACCACCACGGTCTCGCCGGGCTTCGGTTCGCCGGTCTCCAGCAGCCCGAAATAGGCCGTGATCCCGTTCAGCCCCAGCACATGCAGCGCCGCCGTCACCGGGCCTTGGTCCCGGTCCACCTTGCGGTCGATATCCGCGCCGTCGCTGATTGCCCATTCCTGCCAGCCCTGGCGCCCATAAACCAGATCACCCGGCACATAATCGGGGTGGTTCGACTCCGCCACCTCGCCCAGCGTAAAGCTGCGCATCGGCGCCTCCAGCGGCACCGGCGTACTGTAGTTGGCGGCTTCCGCAATCCACCCGCGCATCGCGGGGTCGACCGAGAGATAAAGCACCCGGATCAGCATCTCGCCCGGCCCGGGCGCGGGCCGAGGAGATTCGGCAAGCTCGAACAGGTCGGCCATGACGCCACCGGTGGGGCGGGCTTTGAGGAGGATTTGGCGGTTGGTGCTGGGCATGGGATTTATGATGTCCGCAAATCATCGCCAAGCGCAACAAAAAGCCGACACCTGTAGATGCGACGCTCCCCTACCTCGCCGCCGCCAGTTTCATCGCCTTGATGATGGTCTGGTCCCGCGCCGCGATTGGATGCACGGTCGGGAAAAACATTCGCATATTAGAACTTTCTTGTGTGAGAATGAAAACTGGTATTTCTTTAGGGGTAATTCCTGCTGGCGGCCCGGTCCGCGGTCGCGGGACTGATCGGGAACCGCGCTACATAAGGGAGAAGATGCAATGTCCAAGTTGGTGCCGCCCCATGGCGGCGGGGAGCTGAAACCGCTGCTCGCGCCCGAGGCCGAAAGGGCCGACGAGGTGATACGGGCGGCAACGCTGAAACAGCTGCCGATGTCGAGCCGCGAGACGTCCGATTTGGTGATGCTGGCCATGGGCGCCTATACGCCGCTGGACGGCTTCATGGGCGAGGCCGACTGGCGCGGCGTCTGCACCGACATGAAGCTGGCCGACGGGCTGTTCTGGCCGATCCCGATCACGCTGTCCGCGGCGCAAGACCTGGCCGATTCCATCGGCATCGGGGAAGAAGTGGCATTGGTCGACGCCGACTCCGGCGAAATCATGGGCATCCTGGAGGTCACTGAAAAATACGCCATCGACAAGGCACTGGAATGCGAGCAGGTCTACCGCACCAGCGACGAGAAGCATCCCGGCGTGCAGAAAGTGCTGGAACAGGGCCCGGTCAATCTGGCGGGCCGGGTGACGGCGCTGTCGGAAGGCGTCTATCCGACGCAATATGAGGGCCTCTATATGCGCCCCGCCGAGACCCGCGCGCTGTTCGCCGAGAAGGGCTGGTCGCGGGTCGCCGCCTTCCAGACCCGCAACCCGATGCATCGCAGCCACGAATATCTCGCCAAGATCGGCGTCGAGATCTGCGACGGCGTGCTGATCCATCAGGTGCTGGGCAAGCTGAAGGCCGGCGACATCCCGGCCGCGGTGCGGGTTGATGCCATCGATGCGCTGGTCGAGAATTACTTCGTGCCGGGCACCGCGATCCAGTCGGGTTATCCGATCGAGATGCGCTATGCCGGCCCGCGCGAGGCCCTGCTGCACGCGCTGTTCCGCCAGAATTTCGGCTGCTCGGACCTGGTGATCGGGCGCGACCATGCCGGTGTCGGCGACTATTACGGCCCGTTCGACGCGCAGCATATCTTCGATACGCTGTGGGACGGCGCGCTGGTCACACGGCCGCTGAAGATCGACATCACCTTCTATTGCGACAAATGCGACGGCATGGCGACCTCGAAGACCTGCCCGCATGGCGAGGAGCACCGGATGAACATCTCCGGCACGCGGCTGCGCGAAATGTTCGCCGACCACGAAGCAGTCTCGACCAAATTCAGCCGCCCGGAAGTGCTGGAAATCCTGCAGGCCTACTACGACACGCAGAAATAGGAACTTTCGCCTACCCCAAATAAAGGCCTCCCCCCTTGTGGGGGAGGGTTGGGTGGGGGGACCGCCACATGCCAAACAAACGAGCCAGAGCGTTACGCGCCAACCTGACGGAAGCCGAAAAACGCCTCTGGCACAAGCTGCGCGATCAGCGAATGGATGGTTTCAAGTTTCGCCGGCAAGCGCCCATAGGCAAATATATCATCGATTTCGTCTGCTTCCCGGCAGGTCTGATCGTCGAACTCGATGGTGGCCAGCATGCCGACCGAACCGAGCAGGACGCGCAGCGGACCCGTTGGCTTGAAGGTGAGAAATTCCAGGTGCTTCGCTTCTGGAACAACGAGGTTTTCGAAAACATCGAGGGCGTTGAAGAAGCCATTCGTACCGCCCTGAATGACGCAGACGGAAGGCACCCCCACCCTAACCCTCCCCCATCAAGGGGGAGGGAATGACTTAGCGTAACCTTACACCGCGTCCTTGGGCAGGCGCACGGTGGCGCGTAGTCCGCCCTCGGGGCGATTTTCCAGGGTTATGTCGCCGCCATGGGCGCGGATGATGGAGCGCGCGATGGCCATGCCGATGCCGATGCCGCCGGTCTCGCGGCTGCGCGATTCCTCGAGCCGCACGAACGGGCCGAAGACGCGCTCGTGGTCTTGCTCGGGAATGCCCGGCCCGTCATCGTCGACGAGAATCGCGAAACCGTCCGCCGACTCTTCCAGCGCGACGCGCGCGCGGTGGCCATAGGCGACGGCGTTTTCGATCAGATTGCGCAGGGCGCGCCTGAGGCCGACCGGCCGGCAGGACATGGGCGCCCGCGTCGCCTCGGCGAAGCTTACGTCCATGCCCAGTTCAGCCAGGTCGTCGCAGAGGCTGTCGACCAGCGCCGACAGGTCGACGGACCGGGTCTCCTCGCGGGCCGCTTCCTCGCGGGCGAAGGCCAGCGTCGCCTCGGTCATGCGCTGCATTTCCTCGAGGATGGCCAGCAGTTTGGTCCGCGTCTCGCCCTCTTCCACTAGTTCCGCATGCAACCTGAGCGAGGTCAGCGGCGTGCGCAGATCATGGCTGATGGCGGCGAGCATTACCGTGCGGTCGCGCACGAAGCGGGTCAAGCGTTCGCGCATTGCGTTGAAGGCGGCGGTGGTGCGTTGCAGTTCCGCCGGTCCGGACTGGACCAGCGGTTCGACGTCCTCGCCGCGGCCCAACCTTTCCGCGGCGCCCGACAGGGCCTTCAGCGGCCGGGTAATACGGCGTACCGTCAGGATGACAATCAACAGGATGGCCAGCGCCGCCAGCAACATCGAGACCACCGACGGCCAGGCCCAGCCGGCTTTCGGGGCGCGGAAGCCGGTCGCCACATTCAGCCATTGGCCGTCGGAGAGCGAAACCGACAGCGCCAGCCCAATGCCGCCACCCGGCCGCCAATGCCGATCCGGACCGAAACCATGATCGTCGTCGTCATCGTCGTCGTCGTGTTCCAACGCTTTTTCGCCGTCCTGACGCGAGTCTCTTTCGCGATGCGCGCGCTCATGGAACTCCATCATATCGCGCGGCCAGCCATTGTCCGTCATATGCGCGCGTACCAGCGGCCGCGGCGCCATCCCCAGCATTTCCTGCAACGCCATGGCAAGCTGTCGCTCGAGGGTTTCGCTGTTGGCTTCGCTCAGCGCGGTTTCAGCGGTTATCCAGTAGCGCAAACGAGGCGATCCGACGGCGCGCAGGATTTCCTGACGGCCGCGCGGCGATGTCGCCTCCAACACCCGCACCATCGCGGCAGTGCGTTCCAGCAGCTCGAGATGATGGACGCTGCGCATCGCCTGGCGGCGCTCGTCCGAGAAAATCAAAAAACCCAGCACATGTGAAACCACCAGCGCGGCCAGCAGCAGCAGGATCAACTGTCCGCCCATACTTTTTGGCAGCAGCCGCCTCATAGCTAGGCTTTCACCACGTCAGCGGTGAACATGTAGCCGCCGCCCCAGACGGTTTTGACCAGCACCGGGTTTTTCGGGTCGGCCTCGATCTTTCTGCGCAGGCGGCTGACCTGGTTGTCGATGGTGCGGTCGAAGACCTCGGCCGCGCGCCCGCTGGTCAGGTCGAGCAGCTGTTCCCGCGACAGCACGATACCCGGACGCCGCAGGAAGGCGGCCAGCAGCTTGAACTCGACCGTGCTCAATGGCACTGCAACGCCGTCACCGCCGATCAGTTCGCGCCGGTCCATATCCAGCACCCAGCCGCCAAATTTCAGACGCTCACCGGCCATCGACTCGCGC
>CAXMQC010000523.1:0-4572 GCA_964195285.1 Akkermansiaceae bacterium | reverse complement strand
GCCGCTGAAGCGAAGGCGAAGGGGCTGGTCACGCGCGTCGTGCCCGACGACAAGGTGGAGGAAGAGGCTTACGCCGCCGCTGGGCGGATCGCCGACGGCGCGCCGCTGGTTGCGCGCTGGCACAAGAAGTTCCTCGACCGGCTGGAGGACCCGGCGCCGCTCAGCGAGGCCGAGCTTGACGAAGGCTACGCCTGTTACGACACCGAAGATTTCTCGATCGGCTACCGGTCCTTCCTGGCCAAGACCAAGCCTGGCTTCAAAGGCCGATAACCGATGCCCGAACGCCACGGCCCGCTGAAGGGCGCCAGGGTCATCGAGCTTGCCCATATTATGGCCGGGCCGGTCTGCGGCATGATGCTGGCCGACATGGGCGCCGATGTCATCAAGGTCGAGAAAGTCCCCGGCGGCGACGATACCCGCCAGATGCTGCCGCCGGATATCGATGGCGAGTCCGCCGCCTTCATGATGATGAACCGAAACAAACGCGGGATTGCGGTCAATCTGAAGGATGAGCAGGGAAAAGAGGTTCTGCGCCGGCTTCTGGCGGATGCCGACGTGGTCATCGAAAATTACCGCCGCGGCACGATGGAACGGCTGGGGCTCGGCTACGACGCGCTGAAGCAAATCAACCCCGGGCTGATCTATTGCGAGATATCCGGCTTCGGCCGCACCGGCCCCTATGCCGACCGTGCCGGGTTCGACCTGATCGCCCAGGGGATGAGCGGCCTGATGAGCGTCACCGGCGAAGGGCCGGGCCGCCCGCCGGTCAAGGTGGGGCCGCCGCTCAGCGACATCACAGCCGGCATCCTCGGCGCGATGGGCGTATCCGCGGCCTATGCGCACAAGCTGAAAACCGGCGAGGGGCAGCGTGTCGACACCTCGCTGTTCGAGGCCGCGATTACCCAGACTTATTGGCAATCCGCCATAACCTTTGCGACCGGTCATTCGCCGGGGCCGATGGGCTCGGCGCATCCGCTGAATGCGCCCTACCAGGCCTTCCGGACCGCGGACGGATGGATCAATATCGGCGCCGCCAACCAGTCGAACTGGCGGCGGCTGCTGGAGGTGCTCGAGGCGCCCGAACTCGTTGAGGATGAACGGTTTGGGGACAATCCCGGCCGCATGGCGCATATGAACGAACTTACCGAAGCTCTTGAGGCGCATTTCCGAACGCGCGATACCGCGGACTGGCTGTACCGTATGGAAAAAGCCGGCGTCCCCGCGGGCCCCGTGCTGGATATCGCCGAAATGCACTCAGATCCCCAGGCGATCGCGCGCGAGATGGTGACCGAGGCCGAACATGCGCGGCTTGGCCCGGTCAAGACGATCGGCCTGCCGGTCAAATTCTCCGGAACGCCGGGTGGTGTGGTCATGGGTGCGCCGACCTACGGTCAGCATACGCGCGAGGTGCTGGCCCTATATGGCTATAGCGCGGAAGAGATCGAGGCGTTGGCCGCATCCGGCGCGATCACCATAGCGAAGGAAACTCAATGACCCGGACGATCAAGGCGGAACCGCTTTCGCCAGAGGCCCTCGCGCCCTGGGGCCAGGTGCTGACCTCAAACGGCGACCCGGCCCAGCGCGACGAATATGCCGCCAGCACGGACAATCTGCGCGACCATGCCAAATTGAACGTCACCTTCATGCGGGTCGCCAACCGCGCGCCGATGGTCAAGGCGATCGAGCGGCATCCCCATTCGATGCAGTTGTTCGTGCCGATGAATGGCGCGCGCTACCTGGCGGTCGTCTGTCCCACGCTGCCCGACGGTGGGCCCGATATCGTCAATATCCGCGCCTTTGTCGCCACCGGCGGGCAGGCGGTGAATTACGACGCCGGCATCTGGCACGGCCCCTTGTGCGTGCTCGACAAGCCCGGTGACTTTACCATGATCCGCCACGACGACGGCGGCCCGGAAGATACCCAATTGGTCAACCTGGGCGAAACCATCGAGGTGGAACTGCCAAATTAGCATCCACTCCAGTGGACTGGCCCATTTACACACCAAAAACGAGGTCGCCGCCGCTGGTGTCATGGCGGGTGGAAATATCAAACTCGTTAACCCCGCCTTAAGGCTGATCGATCTATTTTTAAAGTATATTAGGTCGGTATTTCTACAGAAATGCGGGAAGTCGACACCACGATGACCGGCGCGTTCCAGCGCCGGACCGCTAAAACTGGGCAGATTGGCAACCGCTACAGTACGAAGATTCCGCGGGCAGTGCGTCGTGTGGTGGCCGCAGTTGGAGAGACGAAGCATGAAATTCGGTTTATCGCTGACCATCAAAATGAAATTGGTTCTGATGGGTTTCGTGGCCTTGGTGGCCCTGGGATTGCTGTCTGTCATTTCATGGAATGCCGGCAATGTCGTCAAGCGCGCAACCGACGATAACCAGGTGATGCTGGCACAGTCCCAACAGCTTTCCGATCTTCGCGTCAGCACCATCGAAATGGTTCTGGCCGCTATGGATTCGATCATCGATGCCGATGAGGGCTATGTCTACGACGAACGGCTGGAAGTGATGGACGAGAGCATCGATGCATTGCGCGACAACCAGGAACTGATCCAGATGGCGGCCAACCGGATCGGTCAGCCTGAACTCGCAGCCGAAGTTGTCGAGTTGACCAATACGGTCGATCGCGTGGTGCGCCAGGAACTGGTGCAGGCGATCGAGGCCGGCGTCGGTGATAAAGCCTACGCCAGTTTCAACGACGATATCGACGAGTTTGGTGAAGGACTAGTCGACGTGCTCGCCGAACTGGAATACGGCATCGGCATTAAGTTGAAGGAAACCAGCATCACGCTCAACAACTCGACCGACAAGGCATCCTGGCAGGCGTTGACGATGGGTTTGGTTTCTTCGTTCTTCCTCATACTCTTCCTGGCCTTTGTGGGTCGCACCATTACCATTCCAATTGCCCGCCTGACCGCCGTAATGGATAAGCTGGCCGGCGGCGACCTGGAAGTCGAGGTCGAATCCGACCGCCGTGACGAGTTTGGTAAAATGGCTGCCGCCGTCCAGGTCTTCAAAGACAATGCAGGCGAGAAGATGCGCCTCGAGCAAGAGCAGGCGACCGTGAAACAGAGCGCCGCGGATGAGAAACGTCAATCCATGTTGGAGATGGCGGATCGTTTCGAGCGGCAGGTGAAGCAGGTCGTCGACGGTGTCTCGTCGTCAGCCACCGAAATGCAGGTAACGGCGCAGCAGATGTCGGCCACGGCCGAGGAGACCACTCGGCAGTCGGCCGGTGTCGCCACCGCGTCCGACGAAGCAACCACCAACGTGCAGACCGTCGCGGCGACAGCGGAAGAACTTTCCGCTTCGATCTCCGAGATCGGTCGCCAGGTCGACCAGTCGGCCAAAATCGCCGCGAACGCTGTCGACGAAGCCAAAACCACCAACGCTACGGTTATGGGGCTGTCGGAAGCCGCTGCAAAGATTGGTGAAGTCGTTGAACTCATCAACGACATCGCCGGGAAGACCAACCTGTTGGCGCTTAACGCGACGATCGAGGCGGCGCGCGCCGGCGAAGCCGGCAAGGGGTTTGCCGTCGTTGCCGGCGAGGTCAAAAATTTGGCTAACCAAACGGCGAGGGCCACCGAGGATATCTCTGCGCAGGTCTCGGCCATACAAAACGAGACCAGCGACGCGGTAAGCGCCATCGAGCGAATCCGTAACGTCATCACCGAGGTCAACGATATCGCCACAACTATCGCCACTGCGGTCGAACAGCAGGGCGTATCGACGCAGGAAATCGCCCGAAATGTTCAGCAGGCCGCGAGAGGCACCCAGGACGTCAATCAGAATATCGAGACCGTCTCGAGAGCGGCCGGCGAAACCGGCGCGGCGGCCAATCAGGTGCTCAACGCCAGTCAGGAAATGTCGCGTCAGGCCGAGGGACTGAGGGGCGAGGTGGAAAAGTTCCTTCGAGAAGTGCGCGCCTCCTGACAACCGGGCAGCCGGTCATTACCTTACCGGCTGCCGCGATCGAAAATTCACGCTACTGTCATCGCCAGAATCAGGTCGTGGGGCTCTACCCGCGTGCCCGGATTGGCGACGATTTCCGTCACCGCGCCGGCGGTCTCGGCATAGACGGCGGTTTCCATCTTCATCGCCTCGATCACGAACAGCCGGTCGCCCGGATCCACCTTGTCGCCGGGTTTGACCGAGACAGACACGATCATGCCCGGCATCGGCGCGCCGACCTGGCCGGAGTCGGATTCGTCAGCCTTTCGATGGCTGGTTCCGGCCGCCGCCGCGCGGTCGCGCACCTTCACCGTGCGCGGCTGGCCGTTCAACTCGAAGAAGACTGTGCGGTTACCGTCCTCGTCCAGCTCGCCAGTGGCCTGCCAGCGGATGAACAGCGTCTTGCCCTGCTCGATGTTGACGCCGACTTCCTGGCCCGCCGCCAACCCGTAGAAATAGACGTCGGTGGGCAGCACGGCGGTGTCGCTGTATTTCCGGCGAGGTTTGGCCTACTCGGCGAACACGGCAGGATACATCAGCCAGGAGGCAAGTTCGCGGTCACTGATATGGCGGCGAGCCTTCTTTTCCGCCTCGGCGCGCTCGGCC
>CAXMQC010000522.1:0-1514 GCA_964195285.1 Akkermansiaceae bacterium | reverse complement strand
CTCACCGGTCTCCGAGCCCTCCGCTCCGGCCGAACCCTTCCCCGTCTGGCTGGAGCAGTTGAAAGCCGATGCGCTGGCGCGCGGCATTTCGAGCACCACGCTCGATGAGGCGTTGGCCGATATCGAACCAATACCCCGGGTCATCGAGTTGGATCGTAAACAGCCTGAATTCACCCTTACATTTCGCAAATATTTGACCGGCGTTGGTTCCGACAAGCGCATCGCGAGGGGCAAGGATCAGCTGGCCGAAAATCGGACCCTGCTGAATGCAGTTTCCGCTAAATATGGCGTTCCTTCCTCGGTCATCGTTGCCTTATGGGGCATTGAAACGGATTTCGGCAGATTGACCGGCGGGTTCAAGGTCATTCCGGCTTTGGCGACGCTGGCCCACGACGGCCGCCGCAGCACCTATTTCCGCAAGGAACTATTCAACGCGCTGACGATAATCGATCAGGGTCATATCAGCGCCGCCGACATGATGGGATCCTGGGCCGGCGCTATGGGACAATGTCAATTCATGCCGTCGAGTTTCCTGCGCGCCGCGGTCGACAATAACGGCGACGGGCGCAAGGACATATGGAAAACACAAGCCGACATTTTTGCCTCGGCTGCAAATTTGCTGCGTCGCAACGGCTGGGTATCTGGAAAAATTTGGGGTCGGCCGGTTAATTTGCCGGACTCGTTCAATCCCGCCCTTATCGGCCACGATACCAGAAAACAGCTGTCTGAATGGCAACGCTTGGGAGTCCGAAAAAGCGACGGCCATGATCTGCCGCGCGTGGATATCAGCGCTTCGGTCATTACCCCTGCGGGCATCGACGGGCCGGCCTTCATCGTCTATGAAAACTTCCGGGCAATCCTGAAATGGAATCGATCAGACTATTTCGCTTTAACGGTCGGATATCTGGCGGACAGAATCGGTGGCAAGAATACCGTGATGTTTCCGTGATGACCGGATCGGCGTTAACTGCGCGGCGTTTGGTCCCGTGGCTTGCCATGGTCTTGGGGGCGATTATGCTCGTCGCCTGCGAGACCGATAAGGCCACCACGGACTCCGCGGCGGCCACCCCGGGCCCACCGCCTCCGCCGCCCGCCAAAGCCTACGATCCCGGAAACTACAAAGTCGGCAACCCCTATCAGGTTGCCGGAAAGTGGTATTACCCGAAGGTCGACCTCGCCTATAGCGAACGCGGCGTAGCGTCATGGTACGGCCCCAACTTTCATGGCAAAAAGACAGCGAACGGCGAAATCTTCGACATGACGTTGATCGGCGCCGCACACAAGACCCTCCAGTTACCCAGCGTTGTGCGTGTCACCAATCTGGAAAACGGTCGCAGTCTTGTCGTCCGCATCAATGACCGCGGGCCCTTTGTGCGCGGTCGGATCATCGACCTGTCCCGGCGCGCCGCCGAATTGCTGGGTTTCACCAGAAAGGGCACCGCCATGGTGCATGTCCGTGTGCTGCCTGATGAATCCCGGCGCGCGGCAAAAGAGGCCGGTGCGACCGGAAAACA
>CAXMQC010000521.1:0-9549 GCA_964195285.1 Akkermansiaceae bacterium | reverse complement strand
CCTGTTGGTCGCGCTGGAGGGAATGAGTTACGGCGAAGTCGCCGAGACTGTCGGCGTCGCGCCGGGCACCGTAATGTCGCGCCTGTCGCGCGGGCGTGGGCGGTTGCGGCAGTTGATGGAAGAGGGCGCACCAGCGCTCAGAGTGGTGAAATGAGCCCCGAAAGATACGAAATAGACGAAACCGAGCTGCATGCCTGGATCGACGGCCAGCTTGATCCCGATAGCGTCCGCGCCGTCGAGGCCGCCATCGGCGCCGATGCCGAGCTTGCGGTCCGGATGCAGGTCTATGCCGACCAAAACCGGGAGCTAAGAGCGCTGTTCGGCGGCGTGGTGGATGAGCCTCTGCCCGAACGCTTGCGCGCGGCCAATATTGCGTCGCGCCATGCCCGGCGCCGCTGGCTGACGCCCGTGGCCGCATCGGTCATCTGGCTGGCGGTCGGATTGACCGGCGGCTGGCTGGCCAACGACTGGCTGGGCGACCGGGCGCCGGTCGAGGCCTCGCGCCATGTGGCGGAGAAAGCGGTGTCGGCGCATCGCGTCTATGCGGCGGAGGTGCGCCATCCGGTCGAGGTTTTCGCCGATGAGGAGGCGCATCTGGTCAAATGGCTGTCCAAGCGGCTGGGACATGACATCCGCATGCCCGACCTGACATCGTTTGGTTTTCAATTAGTCGGTGGCCGCCTGTTGCCGGCCGAGGGCGGCGAACCCGCGGCTCATTTTCTGTTCGAGGACCAGACCGGCCGCCGCGTCACGATCTATGTCTCCTTGTACAAGTCGGGCCAGGATACCGCGTTCCGTTACCAGGAGATGCAGGGCGCCGGCGCCTTTGTCTGGCTGGAGCCGGATTTGGGCTACGCCATCGCCGGCGACATCCCCCGCGAACTCCTGTTGGCGATAAGCAGGACCGTCTACGCGACCTTTGGCTCGGCCGATTAGCACCGCACCCCATTGACGTCCACCGCATACTCCGGCGATTATTCCTCGCTTGGGAGGCATCATGAATTTGGCTTCACTGCTCGACCGCGCGGGGCGCAGCTTCGCCGACAGGCCGGCGCTGGCGGTTGGCGAGCGGGCCGTCTGCGATTATCGCGCGCTGTCCGGGCGGGCCGCTGTGCTGGCCGCCAATCTGCGCGGCCGGCTGGGGCTTGCAACCGGCGATCGGGTGGCGCTGGTGCTGAAGAACTGTCCGGAATATGCCGAGTTGATGTTCGCCTGCTGGCATGCCGGGCTGACCGCGGTGCCGGTCAACGCCAAGCTGGCGGCGGCCGAGTTCCAGTATATCCTCGAACATAGCGGCGCGCGTCTTTGTTTCACGACACCCGACCTGGCGTCCACGGTAGGAATGCCGGGCGGGCTACAGGCCGTGATCGAGATCGGCGGCGCGGAATGGCGGCGGCTGGGTGAGGGCGACGGCATGGATGTCACGCCCTGCGATCCCGACGATATCGCCTGGTTGTTCTATACCAGCGGCACCACGGGCCGGCCCAAGGGGGCGATGCTGAGCCACCGAAATCTCTTTGCCATGACCTGGGGTTATTTCGCTGATGTGGACGCCATCGCCCCCGGCGACGCCATCCTGCACGCCGCGCCGATGTCGCACGGGTCCGGTCTTTACATGCTGCCCCACGTCGCCGCCGGCGCGCTGCAGATCGTCCCCGAATCGGGCGGTTTCGAGCCCGACGAGATGTTCCGCCTGTTTGCCGCGCATCATGGCGTCGCCCTGTTCGCCGCCCCGACGATGGTCCATCGGCTGGTGGCGGCGGCGGATGCAGCCGACCCCGACTTCGCGGGTCTCAAGACCATAATCTACGGCGGCGGCCCGATGTATCTGGAGGACTGCAAGCGGGCGATCGATGTGCTGGGCGACCGGCTGGCCCAAATCTACGGCCAGGGCGAAAGCCCGATGACCATAACCTCGCTGGCGAAACACCGGTTCCCGAAAGCAGGCGAGCCGCGCTTCGAAGAACGGCTGGCCTCGGTCGGCATGCCGTTCGGTATCGTCGATCTGCGGGTAGTGGATGACGCCGGCGCGCCCATGGCGCCGGGCGAGAGCGGTGAAATCCTGGTGCGCGGCGATACCGTCATGCGTGGCTATTGGGACGACGCCGACGCCACTGCACAGACGCTGCGCGGCGGCTGGCTGCATACCGGCGATGTCGGCGCCTTCGACGAGGATGGCTACCTGACACTGAAGGACCGCAGCAAGGACGTCATCATTTCGGGCGGCACCAACATCTACCCGCGCGAAGTCGAGGAAGTGCTGCTCGAACATCCCGCGGTGCGCGAGGTTTCGGTCATCGGCCAGCCCGATGCCGACTGGGGCGAAAGCGTGCTGGCCTTTGTCGTGGCCGAACCGGGTAGCGAGGTTGCGGCGGAAGAGTTGGACAGTCTCTGTCTCGCCCGCATCGCCCGTTTCAAGCGCCCAAAGGACTATCGATTCCTCGAATCCCTGCCGAAAAACAATTACGGCAAGGTCCTGAAAACCAAATTGCGCCAGTTAGTTGGTGGCGATCCGTAAAATGCCGTCAAGTTCGGGCGACGGAATTCCGTCTGTCACACCGTTCAAGGGTTATTGAGTAACCAACCTCTTGGACTATTGATGGAGACAGACAATGATATTTCGCAACAGCCTTCTCGCCCTGGCACTTTCGACAGCACTCCCCGGCGTCGCATTGGCCGCGACCAACGACGATAGCGGCGACAAGCGCATGAATGACCGCTTCGACCGGCTGGACCAGGACGGCAACGGCCGGGTCGACCGCGACGAGTTCGCGGCCGCCGGAAAATTTCGTTTCGGCAAGATGGACGTGGACGGCAACGGCATCATAACCCTGGCGGAGCTGGAGGAACACGCGCGGCGCGACCGTATCGCCAAACGCTTCGAGCGCATGGACGCAGACGGCGACGGTCAGGTCACGACCGGGGAATTCGCCGAGGCCGGCGCAAAACTGTTCCAGCGCCTGGACGAGAACGAGGACGGCTACTTGACCAAGGGCGAGCTTAAGCGACCCCGCCATGGCGGCGGCAAGGGCGGCCCCGAAAACAGCCCAGAAGGCCAAAACTGAACGGTGACCGGGTACGGCGGTCATTCGGCCGCCGCGTCCGCCGTGTCTCGGTAAACGCCAAGATCAGGAGACAGACAATAAAATACGCAACCCTCACGCTATTGGCCGGTTTGGCCCTTGCGCTGCCGCTTCCGGCATTCGCCACTTCCGGCGATGACGAAACCCTCAAAAAATTGCCGGAACGGTTCGCACGGCTCGACCGCGACGGCGACGGCCGTGTCACCATGAAGGAAGTGGAACGGGCGCGTCGCGGTTGCTTTCGCCACGCAGACCAAAACCGCGACAGTCATCTCAATATTCACGAGTTTGCGCATATGGTGAAGAATGCTTCGCGATCCGTGGCCGACAGGCGTTTCGCAAGGATCGACACCAACGACGACCAGCGCCTGAGTTACGCCGAATTCATGGCCCGGCCGGTCAGACTGTTCGGTTTGTACGACAGTAACGGCGACGGCGGGCTGACCCTGGCCGAAGCGCGGTTCGTCAAACGCGGAATCGAATGAGCCGCCCATGCGTAAATCCAGGTTGCCGTATCCCGGTACATCCACGCTATGATCGCTTATGGCGCGTGACCGGCATGCAGATACCGACCCAATCCAGGCCGATGCCGCGCTTGTCGCGCGCGTCGGTTCTGGTGATTCAACGGCCTGCCGGTCGCTCATGGAGGCGCATCTGGGCCGCATCCATGCATTCGCCTGGCGCATGCTGGGCGATGCCGCCGAGGCCGAGGATGTGGCGCAGGATGCCTTCCTGCGGCTCTGGCGCCAGGCAGGGAAATGGCGCGCCGAGGCACGCGTCGGGACCTGGCTGCATCGGGTCGCCCATAACCTCTGCATCGACCGGCTGCGCCAGCGCCGTGGCGATGGCGGGGAAGAGCTCCCGGATCTGCCGGACCCCTCGCCGGGGCCGGCCGCCGATCAGCAGCGCGCCCAGGTCGCCCGCCGGATCGAGGCGGCGCTGGCCTGTCTGCCGGAACGCCAACGCACCGCGATCGTCCTGGTGCATTACCAGGAGTTGGGCAATATCGAAGCGGCCGGTATCATGGGGGTCAGCGTGGAGGCAATGGAATCGCTGTTGTCGCGCGGCCGCCGTGGCCTGCGCGAGGCACTGGCCGGTCTGCGCGACGATTTGATGGGGGACGTCCAATGACGAGGCAAGGTGAGAGACCGGTAAATCTGGCGAGACTGGCTGAAATACTGGACGCCTATGGCGCCGACCCGCGCCGCTGGCCGGTGGAGGAACGCGTGGCGGCCGAGAAGCTGATCGCCGAATCGGCGGAAGCGGCATCGCTGCGCGCGGACGCCGCCGCCCTGGACAAGCTCATGGACCTGTCGACCGCCCCCGCCGCCTCGCCGGAACTGATGGCGCGGGTCTTGGCCGGCCGCGCGCCCACCGCCGCGGATGGCTGGCTCGCCATGCTGTGGCCGTTTGGGCCGGTCTGGCAGCCCCTCTCCGCGATGGCCCTGGCGACGGTGTTGGGCATCGCTATCGGCGCCACCGCCCCCGATATCGTTATTCCCGATTATGGCGACAGCGCGATCGCCGAGGCGGAAAGCCTGACGCTTGGCCCCGCCCTGAACCTGGACAACGGATTATGACCATGCTCTCTACACGCAAACTGGCAATCCTGCTGGCGGTCTCGATCGGCTTCAACCTGTTCCTTGGCGGGGCCATTGCATCGGCCTGGCTGGTCAAGCGCCAGTATGGCGGCCTGCGCCCGCCGCCGCAGGCGAGCATGGCCGGCGATTTCGATTTCCGCGGCGGCCTGGCGGCGCTCGGCGGCGAGGCCCGCGCGCTGGCCCGCGAGGTCCGGCGCGAATACGGCCCGCGTCTGCGCGAGGCCGGCAAGGCCATGCATGACACCCGCCGTGAAGTCGGCCGCATGCTACGCGCCGACATCATCGACTCCACCGCCCTCGACGCCGCGCTGGCGACATTGCGCCAACGTTCCGACGAGGCCCAGGCGGTCATGCATGGGGTGCTGATGGAGACTGTCACCAAACTGACCCCCGACCAGCGCCGAAAATTCCTCGAAGCCGCCATACAGCGCAGGCCCCGCGGCGACCGCCGTCCGCCTCCCGGTGAGCCGCCCGAAGGCTAGAGTGACGTTGGAAAACAACCCGCTGGCCGACGGCGCGCCTCCCTCCAACACATCCTTCGACAGGCTCAGGATGAGGAGCGAGTGGTTGAAATTTAAAAAAGAATCCTCATCCTGAGCCTGTCGAAGGAAGAAGCCACTCGATCGCGGTTACGCGAGCAATACCGTACCTCCTACCCGCCCTCTTCGTCGCGCGGGTCCAGCTTCATTGCGGCGGAGTTCATGCAGTAGCGCTGGCCGGTCGGGGCCGGGCCGTCCTCGAAGACGTGGCCGAGATGGGAGTCGCAGGCGGCGCAAAGCACCTCGGTGCGGCGCATCAAAAGGCTGTTGTCCGCCTCGGTCACCACCGCGTCCTCGGCGATCGGCGCAAAGAAGCTGGGCCAGCCGCTGCCGGACTCGTACTTCGTTGCGGAATCGAATAGCGGGTTACCGCAAGCTGTGCAGACATAAGTGCCCGGCGTTTTGCTATCGTTCAACTCGCCCGTAAAGGCGCGTTCGGTGCCCTTCTTGCGGCATATCGCGTACTGCTCGGGCGTCAGCTCCCGGGCCCATTCCTCGTCGCTTTTGCGGATTTTCTCGATCGCCATTATCGCTCTCCAATGATACGTAGATATTCGCGTACCTTTTCGCGAATCCGGTGCAGCGGGCGGTCGCCGATGCCCAACTCGTCGAGATGCGCGACCGTGTTTTCCAAGTAGTCGCGGTTGCTGCCCAACCGTCCTTCCGCCGTGGCCAGCGTCTTGGCCAGCGTCTCGATCGGCAACTTGCCGGCATAACGCTCGCCCTTCGGGTTAATGACCCAGGTGATGGCCCGGACATCGCCGGCCTCGCCTCGCACCGTCACCCAGCGCGAATGATAGCCGTCTGCGACCATTTCGCGGCGCCACAGCAGCGGTAGTTCGGTCTCGCGGTCGCGTGCCGTGATGCGATAGGCGATGCCGTGGCAGGATCCGCCATGGTCCAGCCCCAGTACCAGCCCCGGATTGTCCGGCGCGCCGCGCCCCATTGGCGTCCACAAACAAAAGCTGCGATGCCAGCCTCGGACCAGACCGGGCCGGCTCTCGACATAGTGAAATGCCGGGTTCCACAACAGCGAGCCATAACCGAAGATCCAGACGTCCGCATCATCGGCCACGCCTTCCAGCATCCGCGCCCGCGATTCCGCCCGTTCCGCGTCGGTGCAAGGGCGCAGCAGCCCGAGCCGCTCGGCTTCACGTCCGATTTCCTCGAACAGCCCGTCACGTATGCAATCCCGACCGTACGTCATGGATGGTATTTTAGCGCGTTAAAGCCTTCCGTCATAGGTCTGGCGACCGATGACCGCTGAAATTACCGTGAAAGTCTCGGCGGCGAGACCCGCCTCGACCGCCTTTGCAAGCGCCTTGCGGTCGCCCACGGTCACGCCGTTGCCGCCCATCGCCCTTGCCATCGCGGTGAAGTCGGTGCCGCCGAAATCGACGCCCTGGTTGGCCAGCTGGATACTGCGCTGCTTGATTTCGATCAGCCCCAGCGATTCGTCGACGAAAACGATAATGACGATCGCCAATTTCATGTCGCGCGCGGTGGCCAGCTCGCCCAGCACCATTTCCAGTCCGGCGTCGCCGGTGAAGGCGACTACTGGCTTGTCGGGCGCTACGTGTTTCGCGCCCATGGCCAGCGGCAGGGCGCAGCCCATGGTGCAGAACCCGGTCGATTGCAGCAGGGTTTTCGGCTTGTTGCAGCGCCAGACCTGGCTCAGCAATATCCGATGGGCGCCGGTATCGACCGCGGCGATGCCGTCCGCGGGCAAAATTTTGCGCACCTCGTCGACGACCGCCGCCGGACCCCATTCCTCGTCGGCCTTGAAGACTTCGGCCAATGCCTGGCGCGTCCTGTCGGGTTCGCCGTCGGACCAAGATTCCGAGTTCGGGGTCAGCTTGAATGCCATGGTCCGCAGGCCGGCCTCGATATTGCCGACGAAGCTGACAGTCGCCATGTGAACGTAATGCGTGTTCGGTGCGCCGGTGAACTCAATGACCGGCTTATTCTCTGCATCCCATGGTGCGGTCCAGTCATGGCGCATCTCAACCGGATCGTAGCCGACCAGGATCAGCAGGTCGGCCCGGTCGATCAGCGGCATGATCTGTTTGTCGGCGGCTGGCGACAGGCCGGCCGCGCCAAGCGACAGCGCGTCGTCCTCGGGGAATACGCCCTTGGCCTTGTATGTGGTGATGACGGGGATCGAAAACTCCTTCGCCAGCGCCGACAGCAAGTCCGGCGCATTCTCATACTCCAAAGCCTCCATGCCGACCATCATCAGCGGCCGCTTGGCACCGGACAGCAGATCCCGCGCGGTCGTCAGCTCCTCGCCGCTGGCTGGCTGACTGGGTATCGGTCGCGGCCGGCGCAGCGGCGACGCATCCGGTTCCACCGCTACGGCGACGGCGATCGGCAGATCCACATGCACCGGGCCGGGCGGGTCGTCGGTGGCGATCGACATCGCCTTGTCGATAATCGCGTCGGCCGCGCCGGGCACGACCTCGAAGCAGGCTTTCACCACGGGTCGGATAACGGCGCCGTGGTCGATCACCTGGTGGGTATAGGTATGGCGTTCCCACGGATCGACCGAACCGGTGATGAAAATCAGCGGCACCCGGTCCAGCCTGGCATTGGCGACCACATTCACCGCGTTCGCCATGCCCGGGCCGATGGTGGTCAGCAGCACCGGCGGCCGGCCGGTCGCCTGCCACGCACCTTCGGCCATGAATCCGGCATTGTTTTCATGCTTGGTCAGGATGAACTCGATTCCGACCTCGCGCATGGCCTCCATAAGTACCAGCACTTCGCCACCGGGAATGCCGTAAACATGGGTACAGCCGGCTTCCTTGAGGCGTTGTGCGATCAGTTGTGCGGCGGTCGCCATTCGATCAACCTCTTTTCGAATCGTGCGGCATGTTAAGATAGCCGTCACGGGTCTGGGGGAATTTGCGATTCAAAATTCGCGAAGCGACCACGGTGCGCAGGATCTGTGCGGTGCCGCCGCCGATGGTGAACATCCGGGCATCACGCACCATGCGTTCCAACGGGTTGTTGCGCGAATAGCCGGCCGCCCCGAAACATTGCAGCGCATCGTTGGTAATGCGGATCGCCGCCTCCGAAGCGAACAATTTGGCCTGGGCGGCCTCGGTTACATCGGGCAGGCCCTCGCAGTCGGCCGCCTTGTAGATCAGCGCGCGCGACGCGGCGAGCTGGGTCGACATGTCGGCCAGTATCCATTGCAGGCCTTGAAATTCGGCTATCGGCCGGCCGAACTGCTCGCGTTCGCCAACATATTTCAGCGCCAGTTCATAGGCGCCCTGGGCGATACCCAGCGCCACCGTTCCGGCCCCGATACGCTGGCCGTTATAGGCCTTCATCAGGGCGCTGAAGCCGCGCGCCAATCCCTGCGGCGGGCGCAACAGCATGCCGGCGGGGATCTCCAAATTCTCGATGATGATCTCGGTCTCGGGTATGGCGCGCAGGCCCATTGTCGGTTCGCGTTTGCCGATGGTCAGCCCCGCGGGGTCGCCCTCGCCAGTACGCACCGTCATGAAACCGCCGATACCCTGCTCAACGCCATCCTCGAAGACGCGGGCGAAGATGACATGCAGCTTCGAGACACCACCGCCGGTAATCCAGTGTTTCTTGCCGTTCAGCACATAGACGTCGCCCTTGCGGTCGGCCCGGGTCGTCATCTCGGTGGCGGCACTTCCGGCGCCCGGCTCGGTGATGCAAATGGCCGGCTTGTCGCCGCCCAGTACAATTTCGATCGCCAGTTTCTTTTGCGCTTCATCGCCGTAGGCCAGGATGGCGCCGATGGCGCCCATGTTGCACTCGACCGCGATCCGACCGGTGACGCCGCAAACCTTCGCCATTTCCTCGATCACGATGCAGGTTTCCAGATAGCCCAGCCCCTGCCCGCCATATTCCTTTGGGATCATCATGCCAACGAAGCCGGCCTCTTTCAGTGCCGTGGCGTTTTCCCAAGGGTACTGCTCGCTGCGGTCGATATCGGCCGCGCGGGGCGCGATGACGGTTTCGGCGAGGTCACGTGCGCGCGCACGCAAGTCCTGCTGGTCGGACGTAAGACGGGGCATGAGATTGGTCTCTGGACATCACTGGTTTCGATTGGCCGCAACAATAGTCGGGAGTTCGCGTTTGCGCCAGCGCCCAGCAAGCATTTTTTCGGTTTTCGTCGCCATCAGCGGGGCATTCAGGATTGGCCGGGCAATGACAGCGCGTTATAGCGGCAGTCGTTTCAGGCAGAGGCCATGGTTACCCGTTGCACCCAGTATCGGGATCGACGGGTCGGCGGCGGCTTCGGCCAGCAAATCGGTTTCCGTTGCCTGGCCCTGGGCATCGCGAATC
>CAXMQC010000520.1:0-3610 GCA_964195285.1 Akkermansiaceae bacterium | reverse complement strand
TGGGCATCAATGTGCCCCTGATGATATCGGTAATCTTCGGTGTCGCATGCGGGCTCGCCGCCGCCGGCGGCGTCCTGATTGGGCCAATCAATTATGTCCAGGTCGAGATGGGGTATCTCATCCTGATTAAGGCCTTCGCCGCGGCGGTCGTGGGCGGATTCGGGTCTCTGCCGGGCGCCATTCTTGGCGGCCTGATGGTGGGGGTCTTCGAGACAATGGGTGCCACCTATATTTCTGGCAGCCACAAGGATATCTCCGCCTTCCTGCTACCGATCTTCGTGCTGACGGTACGGCCGACCGGCCTGTTGGGCACGTTGGCGAAAGTGAAGGCGTAGATTGCAGACGAAACATCCATTTGAACCAGGGAGGATCCTATGAAATACAAAGCAAGTCTATTCGCTGTCGCCGGTATTCTGGCGGCGTCCAGCTATATCGCAACCGCGTATGCGGGTGAAATCCGGATCGGCGCGACCATGCGCATGATCTCGGAAAACGGCCAGAAATACGGCCAGATGATGAACGACGAATTCGACGCCATCAACGCGGCCGGGGGCATCAACGGCCATACCATCAAACTCACCCTGCTGAACGACGAATGCAAGTCGGACAAGGGCGTGGCGAATGCCAACAAGTTCGCCTATCAGGAAAACGTTCACCTGATCATCGGCTCCACCTGTTCTTCCGTGACCTTGCCGATCGTCGATGTGACTGCCCAGGCGGAAGTGCCGCAGATCATCCCGCATTCGACCAACGACAAGATCACCAGGAAGAACTCGGCCTGGGTCTTCCGGGTGCCGATTTCAGCGCGTTATTACAAGGGCGTGGTCGCCAAACACCTGAATGACAATGTCGGCAAGAAGATCGCCTACGTCTATGCCTCCGATGCCGCAGCCCAATCGGAAACGCAAGGCATCATCGGCCAGATGCGCGATGTCTACGGCGTCGAGCCGGTCTACGAAGCCCAGACCCAGGAAAAGGAAATTGATTTCCGCTCGCATTTGCTGAAAATCAAAGCCCTGAATCCGGACGCCATCTACTTCGGTGGCCTGCAGGAGCCGATTGCCCGGTTCCTCGTGCAGTCCTATGAAGTGGGTATTCCGGCATCCGTCGTCCGTGCCGCAAGTTCCGCCGCCTCGAATGCGCCGGTGCCGAAACTGGCGGGCGACGCGGTGAAGGGCGTGTTTTTCTCAGCTGCCTACTCCGACAGCGACAACCGTCCTATCGCCAGACTGTTCAACGCCCTTGTGAAAGAGCGCTATGGCATCAAGAGTGTCGACCATGATTTCAGCCAGGCCTATGATCTGGTACGCATCGTCGAACTGGCCCTCGGGAATGCCAAGCTTTCGACGGCGGATGCCGATCTGAAGGCCGACCGCACGGCGATCCGCGATGCCATTGCAGGTATCAAAGGTTACGAAGGGCTCGCCTCGGGACCGATAAGCTTCTGTGCCGATCCGACCCCGCAATGTCGTGACGGGAACCGCACACCGGTACTCATTCAATATACCAAGGGCGGCGAGGACTTTGAAGTCGGCATTCTCCAACGCGTGACCATGCCGATCGACTTCGGCCTCAAATGATCGGTTTTGAAGCCGAATCGATAACGATCCGTCGGGCGCCGCATCTCTTGCGGTGCCCGATATTCTTCATCTGCTCACGGCGGGCGCCCCGGAAACCATGAACGCTGTCATCGAGAAATGCACTGCGGCAATTGACCGTCTGAAGCGGATTCACCCGGTACTGCCCTGGTTTGTCGCCTTCCTGTTGCTGCTGCCTCTGCCGCAACTGGCGGCAAACAATTATCAGATCTACCAGATAAATTTCATCTGCATCATGATCATTCTGGCGACCGGCCTGAATATCGTGAAGGGTTTTTGCGGGCAGGTGACCGTGGGCCATGTCGCCCTTTATGCGATCGGCGCCTATACCTCGGCGGTCTTGTCCGTGCATTACGGCGTGCCGTTCTGGTTATGCCTGCCCGCGGCGATATTGGCGGCCGCCCTGGCCGGCATCTTGGTCGGCATTCCTTCTTTCCGCCTTGAGGGCGCCTATCTGGCGCTTGCCACGTTGGCCTTTGCCCAAGCCGTGGAGGTTTACATCCGGGTAACGAATTTTCTCGGCTCGGCCTCCGGGATCGGCGGCATAAAGCCGCCGGTGATCTTCGGTTATGTGGTGCGCAGCTATGAGAGCTATTTCTATCTGGTCATGCCGTTCATGCTGCTCGCGGTTTACGCGTCGTTTGCGATCCTGCGTTCGGCGACCGGCCGCGCTTTCATGGCGGTTCGCGAAGATCCGCTGTCCGCGGCCGCGACCGGCGTCAACGTAAAGCGCTACAAGCTGATCGCATTCATCCTCAGCGCCATCTATGCGGGGCTCGCCGGTTCGCTATATGCGCATATGCTGCCCGGTTATGTGCATCCGAACAATTTCACCATCATCGAAATGGTAACCGTGCTGCTGATGGTTGTGCTTGGCGGCATCGGCAATGTCTGGGGCGGGGTCATCGGCGCGATTATCGTGACCATCGTGGCCGACCTGACCCGCGACTATTATTTCTATCAGCTTCTGATTTTCGGCCTGGTGATCGTGGGAACCGTCCTGTTCATGCCCAAGGGCATCGGTGGCATCATCGACCGCTACTTCGTCGCCCGCCGGTTCGTCGCCGCGCGCGAGGCGACCGCCGTTCGCAAGCGCGAAAAAGTCGGCGGCGCCCCCGAAGAGGAGGCCTGAGCATGGCACCGCTTCTCCAGGTTGCCGGCCTGTCCAAGAATTTCGGCGGCATTACGGCGATCGGCAACATCGATTTTGACGTCGAAGACGGCGAGATCAGGGGTTTGATCGGTCCGAACGGGTCCGGGAAGAGCACCTTCTTCAACCTGATATCCGGCGTTTATCGCGTCGATAGCGGCACCGTCTCCTTCAACGGCAACGACATCACCAACTGGGAGCCGCACGATATCGCGGCGGCGGGTGTCGCGCGAACTTTCCAGCTATTGCGCATGTTCACCGAAATGACGGTGCTGGAAAACCTGATGATCGGCCATCACTGCCATGTCAAATACGGCATCTTCTCGGGTGTGTTCGCGGTTCACCGGGTGGCCCGCGAAGAAAAGCAAATCCGCGACGAGATGATGGAAATCCTCTCCTTCATCGGGCTGGCCGATTTTGCCGGCGTGCCGGCCTCGGAACTATCCATCGGCCAGCGACGCCTGCTGGCGCTTGGCCGCGCGATCGCCATGAAACCCAAACTTTTGATGCTGGACGAGCCGGCGTCGGGACTGTCGCCGGTCAATGTCGACAACCTCATGACGATCATGGTCCAGCTCAAGAAGAAGTATGGCCTGACCGTTATCGTGGTGGAGCATATCCTCAAGGTGGTGATGGACACTTGCGACCGGGTTTCGGTGCTCGACCACGGCGAAAAGATTTCCGAAGGCACGCCGAAATTCGTGCGCGACGATCACGCGGTGATCGAAGCCTATCTCGGCAGGGAAATGGACGACGACGAAGTCCGTGCGGCAATGTTGGCGTGACGCGGTTAGCGGCTGTATCGTTAAAGATACGGCGACAGACATACTGGAATCCACCGACATGATCGCAGGGACCGATC
>CAXMQC010000519.1:0-5267 GCA_964195285.1 Akkermansiaceae bacterium | reverse complement strand
TCGCTCTAACCTTACCCGCCCCGCCTAAATCTTCCTGAACACCACATTGGCGCCCAAGCCGGCCAGAACGGCGAAGATGATCGCCAGTATGCCGTAAATCGCAGCGTAGTCTTGGGCGAAGAAGAATATCTCGGCCAGCACACCGGTCTTGCTGATATAGAGCGGGATGGTTTCTGCGCTCACCACCACGCCGCCCTGGACCAGGAAGACCTCGACGGTATATTTGCCGACCGGCACGTTGATCGGGAAGGACACGTCGGTGCGGAAAAGCCTCTTGCTCAGCATTTTGACTGTGCCGACAGAATCGCCGTAATGATCGGCGGCCTGTTTGCGGCGGACCAGCGCTTCGCGGAAAATCCCGGTTTCCGCCGCCATCGGTTCACCACCGCGCGCCGGCAGACGAAGGTTATAGACCCCGATCTGGTGCCGCTCGCGCACCGCGTCCGGTAACCAGTTGCCCAGCGGGCGGCTCGACATGACGCGGTAAAACGCGGGGATACCGGTGAATGACAACTCGCCCAAATTCATCCAGACCGGGCCGACCTGGTCCTTGCGGCGGACCGTCAGGTTCTCGGTTGGGCCATGAACGAGTACCACCACATCGCCTTCGCCCTCGACCGCGCCGAACAGCAACAGCTCGGCGCCCTCGAAACCCATGGTGATTTCGATCAGGTGGTCGGACAGGTCGGCGACGAGTTCCTCCGCCGCGGCCGGGACGGACAACGGCAAACAGAGGAATGACAAAATGATGGCCAGCCGTTTCATCAGTGTCTCCCGGCCAGCGCGATGGAATAGAGGTCATCGGGGGTCGCTACCAGATCGAACATCATCTTGATACAGACACCCACGACCATGGCCGCCAGCAGGAAGCGCATCTTTTCACTGGGCAGTTTGGCGCCAACCCGCGTGCCGAGTTGCGCGCCGATGACGCCGCCGACGATCAGGAACAGCCCCAATAATATATCCACGGTCTGGTTCTGATAGGCCTGCAGAAATGTGACGTTGGCGGTGACGAAGACAATCTGGAACAGCGACGTGCCGATGACCACCGAGGTCGGCATACCCAAAACATAGATCATCGCCGGCACCATGATGAAGCCGCCGCCGACGCCCATGATCGCCGCCAGCACGCCGACCAGCGCACCCACGGTCAGCGGCAGCAGCGCACTGATATAAAGTTTCGAGCGGCGAAACCGCATCTTGAAGGGCAGGCCATGGAACCAGTGATGCTCGTGCAGCCTGCGACGTATCCCGCCCGCCGACCGGGTCTGGCGGATAGCCTTGACGCTTTCGATCAGCATCAGCGACCCGATAATCCCCAGGAACACCACATAGGCCAGCCGGATCACCATGTCGATCTGGCCTAGCGCGCTCAACCATTTGAAAAGCGAGACGCCGAAGGTCGACCCGATGATGCCACCGATCAGCAGCATCGTGCCCATCTTCAAATCCACGTTGCCGCGCCGGAAATGCGCCAGTGCGCCGGACACCGAGGAGGCCACGATCTGGTTGGCTTCGGTGCCGACGGCGACCGGCGCCGGGATGCCCATGAAAATCAACAGCGGCGTCATCAGGAAGCCACCGCCGACTCCGAAAATACCCGACATCATGCCGACCCCGGTCCCGAGGCCGAGCAACACGAGGATATTTACCGAAATCTCGGCAATGGGCAGATAGACATGCATCGGTGGTAGCAGTACCCGCTGATGATTTTCGCGGTGATGCGAAAACAAACTTAACCGCTGACGCCGCCTCTCGGCATCGTCATCGGTTCCTGATTTTCACAACTCCGATTATCTGGCGTGAGGTAATGATCCTATTCGCCAGTTTATTCAAGTTTTATTGGGCGGAACGTAATACTTACGCAGGGCGAACAAGGGCGTGTAATATCGTCGCACCCGGTGGCGAGCCACTAATCGTCGCCCTGGACGAGTTCTGGTTCCGGCAGGTCCAGCAATTCGCGTGTGGTCTTGCCCTTGGCGATCTCCTCCAGCCAGACCGACTCGCGTTCCAGTGCCGCGCTGGCCGCCGCCTGGACCGCCTCGACCTCGGCCAGCGGGACCACCGCCACACCGTCATCGTCACCGATCACAAGGTCGCCCGGCGAGACCGCCGCCCCGCCGCAGGATATCGTGCCGTCGATAGTCCCGCCGAAGCCCTTGTGCGGCCCGCGCGGCACGGCGGCGCGGCAGAATACCGGAAACCCCAGTTCGCGAATTTCGGCCACATCGCGTACCGCGCCGTCCAGCACGATACCGGCAATGCCCTGCTTCTGCGCCGCATGGGTCATCACTTCACCCCAGACAGCGACGTCCTCGACGCCCATGCCGTTGACCACCAGGATTTCGCCGGGCCGCGTATAAGGGATCGCGGCATGGATGATGCCGTTGTCGCCGGCCATGGCGTTGACCGTGCGCGCCTGGCCGCGAATTCGCGTGCCCGGGGCGATCGGCTTGATGGCGGCGGCCATGATTTGCTCGCGGTTCATGGCATCGCCCACCAGGCTGGCCGCCAACCCGGCGAACCCGTCCAGGACCTTCTGCGACAGGGTCTCGAAAGTCACCTCATGCCGACGCAACGCCATCGGTTTTCTCCCTGTGAAATATCGTTACTGCTGGTTTCAGTCGCGCGGTTGATTCTTGTCACCGGCCTCGCCGTCCGTCCCGGCGTCCGCGATCTTGCGTTTTCTTTTAGCGCGCAGTCTTCTGACCGGGTACCAGAGCAGGCTGAATACCACCACCGCAATCGTCGCCAGGATGCCGAGCACCGCCCCGATGACGGTGACGCCGGCGCCGGGTCCGATATAGGCCAGCGCCGGCCCCGCCACCGTCACTATCACAAGGGTTAATCCGCCGATCGCGACAATCTTCATGACGGTATTCCCCACCGGTTCATCCGCAAGTCCAGTTCTGGTCGTCGAAGTAATCGGCCGGGTACCGGATGGCCTGGCTGATTTCAGCGACCCGGGTAGCATCGTAGCGGTTAATGAACTCCCAGACGATCTCGCCCGCCTGATTGACCTCGACGACCCGCCCCGCCTCGAATTGGGTCATCAGTATGTTACCGTTCCACAGTATCTGATGATTGCCGCGTGTGTTCGTATAGATGTTCTGGTCCGGTTTGCCGCCATACAGGATCGTCGGGTTTTCGGCCTCCGGGTCGATTTTCAAAATATTGCTGCCGCCGAGGACGCGGCCATCGGCCGTATTGTCGCTGTTGTTGTTGAACAACGAGATCGTTCCGTCGGCCTGAAAATCCGGATCATGCTGTCGGACCCAGGGGCCGATCCGCCGCCACTTCACGGTCTCGCTGTCCGGATCGACGACCATCAGCAGATTCAAATCGCGTAACGACAGAACCAGATCGCCGGCCTCGAACCGCGGGAACCGGTCGGCGATGCCGGGGTCGAGTTCCTCGATGTCATTTACATGTACCAGCTCGAGCCCGTCTTGGGGTGCGGTGATCTGGTTGATCCCATAGGCCAACAGCGCCGCCGCCTGCCCGTTGTTCAGCATAAGCTCGGGGATCGAAATCTCCCGCAGGATCTTGCCTTCGGGCGATACTTTCAGAATCGTGTCTTCCAGGTGGGCCACGCGGATCGGCAGATAGCGCGAGCCGCCCTCGATATAGCGCCGGCCGGGTATCCAGAAACTCCCGTCTTGCGACCGATCGATGCTGTGGTGGGTCATGGACCGGACGCGCCATAATACCTTGCCGCAGCGGTCGAGTTTGACCGTGCCCCGGTAATCGAAATTGAAGATCACCGAGCCGTCCGGCAAGGCCATCGCCCCGTGGATGTCGACATGCCAGTTGGACCGGGGCCGCATATTGTCGGGTTTGACGAACGAGTCGTCGGCAAAGATATCCAGCTACCGGACCGGCCAACGCCTGACCAGCGATCCGTCAAGGCGTATCAGGCGAAGCTCGTTGCCGCCGTCGAAAAACCCGGTGACCAGCGTCAGTCCAGCGGCGGCCTGCTCGTCGTTCAAGCGGGTGACACCGTCGCCCTGATGCCTTGTTTTTTGAAGAAAGTTGTCAGGCCTGGCGCCGCTGAGATTACCTAAATCGGCGATCAGCAACGAAACCGACTCCTGCCCCGCGGTGATCAACGCGTAAGGAAATACCCTGTATTTGCCGACGGCATAACCATACGAAAAGACCAGCAACCCGCAGGCAACAATAAATAATACCTTGGGTAAATCTACCTTGTTCATGGTCGCTGAGTTTATATTTTACGCTGGCCCGGCCACAAGAATCGCCGCACAGAGGCGCCGCGTCTCGGTCCGCTGCCTACTCCGCGGCGCTCTTGCCCAGCGTCTGGTCCTTCATCAGTTCGACGAATTCGGGCTTCAGCTCGCCGATGCCCTCGCGGATGAAGGTTTCGCGCATCGTGAAGGCGTTGCCGCCATGGGCGGTGAATTTCTCGCGCGGTGTGTGTTTGGTGACCTCCGGCCAGTGGCCGGGCTGTGGTCCGGCGCCCTCGGCGACGATTTCCATGGGTTCCACTTCGTCCATCGCCGGCGGGTTGGTGACCGCCATGGTCTCCCAGGAAATCTCCAGCGGAATGTTGTTGGGGTCGAAGAAATAGATCGACCAGATAATGCCGTGGTCGACCGCGCCATGGACCTTGAAGCCGGCGGCTTCCAGCCTGTCCTTGAAGGCGAACAACTCTTCCACCGATTCCACGGTCATCGACAGATGGTCGAAACCCAGCGGTGTGTCGGTGCGCTCGCCATGGAACTTGTACTCCATCGGCGCGGCTTCCTCATACTCGAAGAAGGCGACCTGGTCGTGCTCGCCGAGCTTGAAGAAATAATGGCGATAGCCCTCATGCCCGATCCCAGCCTCCAGCCGCAGCCCCAGAAGGTCGCGCCAGAAGCGGATGGTTTTCGTCAGGTCGTTGGTGATGAAGGCCAGATGGTTGACGTTGGTCAGTTTCATCGCCCGATGCTCCGTTTCTTTCCATTCGATACGCCAATCTACAACATAAACCGTGCCATGTGGCGGTCAACTTTTCGTCGCTTCGCCGCGCGCCCTTGACACTCGCCTTGTCCGGGGGCGACACTCTTGCCCGGTGCGGCAACAGGGGGAACGGGTATGAAGGTTTCCGATATCGTCGACATCAATCGCGGCCTGGTCGGGACGGTTGCGCCGGACTCGCCGATTTCCGCCGTCACCACCTTAATGGCGGAAAAACATGTCGGCGCCGTGGCGGTGGTTGATGCGGCGGGCGGCATGGCCGGCATTGTCTCCGAGCGCGACATCAC
>CAXMQC010000518.1:0-3989 GCA_964195285.1 Akkermansiaceae bacterium | reverse complement strand
TGCTGGGCAGCGCGCCGTGGAAGACGTTCAAGGAATTCGCCGCCGACTGCAAGGCGAACCCGGGCACGTACAAGATCGCCAACTCGGGCGCCGGCAGCGCGACCCACCTGGCCGCCATCGCGGTCGCCAACGCGGTCGGTTGCGAGGTCATCCATCTGCCGGTCGGCATCAAGCGGCGCAACGCCACCGTGTTGAGCGGCGAGGCGGACGCCATGCTGGCGCCGATGACCGGCGCGCATAATCTCAACAAGGCCGGCAAGATCCGCATCCTCGCGATCCCCAGCGCCAAGCGCAACAGCGTCATTCCCGACGTGCCGACGATGGCGGAGCTCGGCTTCAATGCCGACCTCGACCTGTTCCGCGGGCTGTCCGTGCCCAAGGGGACGCCGGACGACGTGGTGGCGAAACTGACCGCGGCAATGAGTGCTGCGGCAAACTCGGACGCCTTCAAGGGTCTGGCCAAAAAGAAGGGCTTTACTATCGCACCGACGGACGCGGCGGCGTTCGGCGATATGCTGGTGACCCAGGACGCGGTGGTCAAGGACATCATGAAGGGCGCCGGGATCTATCAGTCGAAGAAGAACTGACCTGACGGGCACTCGGGACCGGACCGCCGCCGCTACAACGGGCGGTGGCCGGTTTCGTACGCCGCGCGCCGGATCCATCATGGGACAAAGAAATATCGTCGTCGCCCTCGTGCTGATCGCGGTTGCGGCCGGCTATGGGTTCATGGCCGCCGGCCTGCCGGAGCGCGCCGTGCCCAACACGCCGGGCCCGTCCTTCTTTCCCTGGCTGATTACGATCTTGATCGGCGGCCTGGCCAGCGCGCTGTTGTGGCAAGGCGCACGGGCGGTGCAGGGCGCCAGCTTCGGCGCCGGCCTCGGCGGCATCAACCGCAAGGCGGCGTTAATGCTGGTCATATTCGCGGTCTATCTCGGCCTGTTGCCGATCGCTGGCTTCCTGCTGGCCAGCATCCCTTTCACCGCCGCGTTGATCCTGCTGTTCGGCGGCCGCAACCGGCTGGTCGTTATGGCCGGGTCCATCGGCATGCCGGTCCTGCTGTACTATCTGTTCCGCGAGGTCTTCAGCATTCTCCTGCCGGCCGGCGCGTTGGGGCTGTTGGGCGGATGAACCCGGACGTCCTGCTGGGGCTGACGCAAGCCAGCCTGCCCTGGAGCCTGCTGGCCACCGCGGCCGGCGCGCTGCTGGGGCTCGTCGTCGGCATGATCCCCGGCATGACGATCAGCTCGGGCATCATCATCGTACTGCCGCTGACCTTCCGTCTTGACCCGACATTGTCGATCGCCCTGCTGCTCGGCCTTTCTGTCGGCGGCATGATGGGCGGCAGCTTCTCGGCGATCCTGCTCAACATACCGGGCACACCGTCGGCATCGGCCACCGCCGTCGACGGCCATCCGATGGCGCAGCGGGGCGAGGCGGGAAAGGCGCTGGGCGTCTCGATCCTGGCCGGCTTTACCGGCGGCATGTTCAGTTTCCTCTGCCTTTATCTGATCGCCCCGGCCCTGGCCGATATCGCGCTCGGATTCCAGGCGGCCGATCTGTTCAGCCTGGTATTTTTCGGGCTGACCATCATTTGCGGTTTCGCGGCGAAATCGCTGGTCAAGGGCCTGCTGTCGGCGGCGATCGGCTTGCTGATCGTCACCGTCGGCCAGGACCCGGTTATGGGCACCGCGCGCTTTACCTTCGGCAGCGTCGACATGCTGGGCGGCATCCATTTCCTGACAGCGATGATCGGCCTCTTCGCGATCCCGCAGATCGTCGATAATCTGGGCCGGAAACCGCCTGCCGCCGGGGCCGGCAAGGTTGGCGTGGGCTTCGGCAATCTGCTCCCGGGCCTCGCGGAGTTGAAACGGATGCTGCGGCCGGTCTCGATCGGCTCGATTACCGGCGCGTTCCTTGGCATCCTGCCGGGGGTCGGCGGGCCGATCGCCGCATTCATTTCATACGATTACACGCGAAAAACCAGCCGCAACCAGGAAGAATTCGGGAAAGGCGCGCTGGAAGGCGTCGCCGCGCCGGAATCCGCCAATAACGCGGTGACCGGCGGGGCGCTGATTCCGATGATGACGCTGGGTATCCCTGGCGACCCGGTAACCGCAATCCTGATCGGCGCGCTGCTGGTGCATGGGCTGGCGCCCGGGCCGCTGCTGTTCATCGAGCGGGCGGATTTCGCCTATACCGTCATCTTCTCGTTCTTCTGGGCCAATATCTTCAACCTGATCGTGGCGCTGGCCGGGCTGCGCCTGCTGGTTCGGCTGCTGGCCCTGCCCAAATCGCTGCTGATGCCGGCAATCGCGCTGTTCTGCGTGATCGGCAGCTACGCGTTGCGCAATTCGTTTTTCGACGTCTATGTGATGTTCTTCTTCGGTCTCGTGGGCCTGGCGATGCGCTGGGTCCGCATGCCGGTGGTGCCGATGCTGCTGGCGCTGGTTCTGGGCGCCCAGCTCGAAGAACATATGCGGGTGGCGCTGACCGCGTCGAAGGGTGATATCTCGGTCTTCTTTACCTCGCCCTACAGCCTTTTCTTCCTGTGCCTTTCGGCTTTCTCCATAGCCTGGCCATTCTTGTGGGCGCGCAAGGCTAATACCAAGGAGCGTTGATAAAGACCCAATTGACCGATTTCCCTTGTCCGCTGGTCAGGCGTGGTTCGCGCCGTGGCGCCGGCCGCCACAAGCGGGCCACAACGCAACCAGCGGTTAAGGGAAACCGGCCTCCGGTGGTGCTTCGCGGCCCGCCGGGTGTGTTGCGGCCCTGCCCGATGCGGGTGCATCGCGCTTCGAGCCGCGCCTGCCCGGGCGGGCCGCGAAGCACCATCACATGAGTCTTTATCAACGCCCCTTGGTCTAATCCCCACTCATGACGGTAACTCGACAAAGGAGCATGCCATGAGTTCGAACCCGGTGCGGGTAGCGGCCCTGGGAATGGGATGGTGGTCGGACGTCCTGGCCGACGCGGCGAAGCGCAGCGGCGCGTTGGAAATCGTCTCCTGTTTCACGCGCTCAGAAGACAAGCGCAATGCCTACGCCGCGAAATACGGCTGCGAGGCGGTGGCCAGTTACGACGATATCCTCGCCGACGATTCCATCGAGGCGGTTCTCAATACGACGCCCAATCACGCCCATCTGGAAACCACGCGTGCCGCCGCCGAGGCCGGCAAGCATGTTTTTCTCGACAAGCCGATCGCCAATACGATCGCCGATGGCCGCGCCATCACAAAGGCCTGCAGGGATGCCGGCGTGATCCTGTCGGTCGGCTATCAGCGGCGGCGCGAGACCCAGTTCCAGTGGATCAAGGGGGAGATCGAGGCCGGCCGGTTCGGCAAGCTGGTCCAGGCCGAGGCCAATATCAGCCGCGACCGCGAAGGCAAAATCGATCTGTCCTCCTGGCGCTACCAGGCGTCCGGCATGCCCGGCGGGGTCATGTTGCAGATCGGTGTCCATTACACCGACGTGCTGGAAATGCTGATGGGGCGGGTAAAACGGGTCTCGGGCATGGCCGCGCAACTGGTGCTGCCGGGCGACAACCCGGATATCGCCAACCTGATGATGCAGCATGAAAACGGCGCCGTCTCGATCCTGTCGGCAAGCTACGCATCGGCGTCGGAATATTACCTGATGAATATCTACGGCAAGGAGGCCAGCGCCTATTACGATCTGTTCGGCGGGCTGAGGCACCTCAAACGTGGCAATGATTTCTCCGAGCCCGTACCGTACGAAAAGAACGACGCGATTGCCGAGGAGATGGCCGAGTTCGCCAACTGCGTCCGCGGCAAGGCGACGCCGGAAGTCGGCGGCGAGCGCGCCACGGAGTCACTCGCCGTTATCCGTGCCGGCGTGAAATCGGCCCGCGAAGGCCGCGTCGTGGAGGTTGCGGAAATTCTGGACTCGGACGAGGAATAGGCCCAGTTTTGGGCGGCCCAAGGGACTGTTATTTCAGAGGTTCACATGAAACTATTCGTCGCGCCGGCC
>CAXMQC010000517.1:0-3574 GCA_964195285.1 Akkermansiaceae bacterium | reverse complement strand
CATCTGCACGGAGCATGGCCGCGATATCGTCGTCGGACAGCATGGCCTCGGCGGATTCCGCGTCACACAGCTGCTTGATCCGAAAGCGCACGGCCTCGGCGGAATGGGCCGCGCCGCCGTCGGCGCTGGACAGCGAAGACGAGAAAAAATATTTCAGTTCGTATATGCCGCGTGGCGAGGCCATGTATTTGTTGCTGGTCACCCGGCTGACCGTGCTTTCATGAACGCTGACCGCCTCGGCGACGTCACGCAGGATCAACGGGCGCATATGCGATACGCCGTGGACGAAGAAGGCGTCCTGCTGGCGCACGATCTCCGTGGCCACCTTCAGGATCGTCGTGGCGCGCTGATGCATCGCCTTGACCAGCCAGTTCGCGGAATTGAGTTGGTCGGCGATATATTCCTGGTCCTTCTTGTCGCGGGCGCCCTGGCTGATCTGGCTGAAATACTGGCGATTGACGAGCACGCGCGGCAGGGTCTCGGTATTGAGTTCGACCTGCCAGCCGCCATCGGCATGCGCCCGCATCAGGATATCCGGCACCACCGGCTGGGCGACCTCGTGCTCGAACTGGGACGCCGGCTTGGGGTTCAACGAACGCAGGTCGCTCCACATCTCCTCGAAATCTTCCCGGTCGACACGACAGACCTTCATGATCGCCGTTCGATCGTATTTTTCGAACAGATGCAGATTTTCCAGCAGGATTTGCATGGCTGGATCCAGCCGGTCCTTTTCGCGGAGCTGGATCGCAAAGCATTCCTTCAGGTCGCGGGCGAATATGCCGGGTGGATCGAAGCGCTGTACCCGCGCCAGCACGGTTTCCACGCGGGCCAGGTCGCAGCCAAGCCGTTCGGAAACGTCGACAAGATCGCCGGTAAGGCGGCCAGCCTCATCCAGCAATTCGATCAGATGCAGCCCGATGATCCGGTCCACCTGGTCCTGAATATCGACATTCAGCTGGCCGGTCAGGTGGTCGCGCAGGGACATCGTGTCGCTGACCCGCGACTCGATGCTGCTCTCGATATCTGTAAAGTCGGTGCGTCCGCCCGATCCGGACGACCGGGTGTCAAATGAAATCGGCCCGCTATCGGCGGCGGCCGGCGGATTGCCCGTGTCCCAGACATTGTCGTAGTCGGTATCCAATGGCGAGTCGCGGTCCGCGGGCAGGGAGTCGGCGTTTGCCAGATCCATACTGTCGGCGGGATTTTCGGCCCCTTCTTCAAAACCGGGTTCGTCTCCCTCATGCGCCTCATCGGCCAATCCGTTCGGCTCCACGGCGGGCGGGGCGTCATCGCGGTTGGCCTCGTCGCGTTCCAGAAGCGGGTTCTGCTCAAGTTCCTCTTCGACATAGACCGTTAGCTCGACATTCGACATCTGCAACAGCCTGATGGCCTCCTGCAACTGCGGAGTCATCACCAGGGACTGCTGTTGTTTCAGAGTGAGGCGTTGCGTCAGGGCCATGATACCGATGCGAAACCGAAGACCGGAAACCCGGTCTACAGGCTAAACCGCTCTCCCAGGTAAACCCGGCGCACCTGATCATCAGCAACGATTTCTTCCGGCGGACCTTCCTTAACGACAATGCCGTCATGGATGATATAGGCGCGATCGACGATGGACAGCGTCTCGCGGACGTTATGGTCGGTGATCAGGACGCCGATGCCGCGATCCTTCAAGTGGCTGACCAGCTCGCGGATTTCGCCGACCGCGATCGGGTCGATGCCGGCCAGCGGTTCGTCGAGCAGGACGAAATGCGGCTTAGAGGCCAGCGCACGCGCGATTTCAACGCGCCGTCGTTCGCCGCCAGACAGTGCAATTGCCGGCGTGCGCCGCAAATGGGTGATCGAGAATTCGGCGAGCAGCGCGTCGAGCACCATCTCGCGCTGGCCGGAATCCGGCTCGACCGTCTCGAGGATCGCATTCAAATTCTGCTCGACCGTGAGGCCCCGGAAAATCGAGGCTTCCTGGGGCAGATAACCGATGCCCAGCCTGGCGCGCCGATACATCGGCAGGTTCGTGATGACCTCGCCATCCAGCGCGATATCGCCATAATCCGGCGTGATCAGGCCGGTAATAATGTAAAAGCTGGTGGTCTTGCCGGCGCCGTTGGGACCCAACAGCCCGACCGCGTCGCCGCGCTGAACCTGAAGGCTGACGTCGCGGATTACCGGACGCTTCTTATAGGTTTTGCCGATATTGCGGACTTCCAGGCCGGCATTGCGGGCCACCAGCACGGGCTGGCCGGCCTGGAGCGCGTCATCGGCGCCTGCCGGGCCTGCTATCTTCGGGCTGATATCATCCCTGTCCACGTCTGTTTCTCCTTTAACTCGACTGTCGGTTCAGTTGGGCGACTGCACCAGCCCCTTAACACTACCGCCGCCGCCGATCAGTCGGCTGACGCCGGTGTTGAAATTGACCTCGGCGCATTTGCCCTTGAGCACACTCGGACCGCGCCGGATTTCTACATTGCCGCAAAGCGTGGCGACGCCGGATTTGGCGTCGTAGACGGCTTCATTTCCCTTGGCCAAATCTTCCGGTGTCGAAATAATCACCCCGCCGATCGCCTCGACGCGGCTCAATTCGGTCTTGCTGTCATCGGCCGATTCGACATAGGCACTGATGACGTCGGCGCGAATTTTCCGGTCGCCGTTTTCAGCCACCGCCCCGCCGCGCGCCACGGCAAGCTGCTTTATTTCCCAATATTCCAGATTCTGCGCCGCCGTCACGACAAGCTGTTCGGCCTCGAAGCGTGGCTTGCCGCCGGACAGAACGAACACCGCCTGATCCAGATCATAGGCCGCGCTCTCGGCGAAGCCCTTCGCGCCATCGGAAATAACACGAACATTGCCCGCGGCGTCGATTCGATAAACCTCCTGGTTCTGGCCGTCCTTACCCTCGCGATACCAGGCGCTGACGGACTCGGCTTCCAGCCTCATAGTACCCCGCGTCAGCACCACCCCGCCGGCCGCGACCAGCACCTTTTCGGTACGCCGCCATTCCAGCCCGTCGCCGGCGGAAATCTCGATCGGTATTTCGGCCGCCAGCACAGCAGCGGCAAAGCCGGCGAGCGCCAGCACGAAAACCACGGGCGTAATGCGCGCCGCCGTCATTGCCCCAGCTCCGGCACGCTGTACAGGATCCCTTTGACTGGCCCGGTGAAATGGATAATCGCGGTATTTTCGCGTATGCGGAATCCCTGCGCATCGAAACTTCCGAAGGGCGCCTGGGCATGGATCGGCTCATGGCCCGCACCCGTGCCGGTTTCCAGATTGAAGTTCATGTTGCCGGTGTTCATTTCCATGCCACTGTCGTGGAACATGATGACATCGCCGTCCAGTTCCAGAATCCGGTTGCCCCGGTGATAGCGCCCCTTCGGGGACGACAGGGAAATCCATGCACCATCATTCAGTTCGATATCGGCCTGCGGCGTAGTCAGCGTGACCAAATCGGATTCCTGGCTGGTCTGGCTGGCGTTGTCGAAGGTCACCATATAGGGCTGACCATCCTTGTTGATACCCGTCAGCTTGGCCTTTGTGATGCGCAGGCTTTCCACGTCCTCTTCCTGAATTCCCTCGA
>CAXMQC010000516.1:0-2615 GCA_964195285.1 Akkermansiaceae bacterium | reverse complement strand
GTTTTCAGTTTCGCAGTTATATCGAGGCCCTGATCATCATCACGACAATTCCCCTCTCGCTGATCGGGGTCGTCTGGGGCCATTTGCTGATGGGGCTGGATCTCTCGATGCCCAGCATGGTGGGTTTCGCGGCCCTGTCGGGCGTCGTCGTCAACAACGCCATCCTGCTGGTCGATTTCATCAAACGACAGGCGGCCGGTGGCGATACCATCGAGGATGCGGCGCGCCAGGCCGCGCGCATCCGCTTTCGTCCGGTCCTGCTGACCTCGCTGACGACCATCGTGGGATTGTTGCCGATGCTGCTGGAGCGCAGCCTCCAGGCGCAGATACTCATACCGCTTGTTACCAGTCTTATCTTCGGGTTGTTCACCGCGACCGTGCTGGTCCTTATCGTCGTGCCGGCGCTCTACGCCATCCTGCATGATTTTGGCCTGACAACGGTGGCCCGCGACGCGTTGCCGGCGGGCGGCGAGGCGGAACAGGCTTGAACCCCGGGGCAACGCCACCAACCTGATAATGGGTAAGCGTGGTGCGGTTGCTGCAATAATCTGGACCGTCTGACAAGGATTCACGCGAAGAGACAAATTGATGATAAGCATTCTACTTAAAGTCGGCACCGCCTGGATTTTGCTTATGGGCTTCATGTATCTCAGCCAGCGACGAATGATGTATCTGCCCGATCATTCCGTGCCGCATCCGCAGGACCATGGTCTGCCGCAAATGGAATCAGTCCGGATCGCCGTCGATGACGACATACAGATTCTGGCCTGGTGGCATGCGCCGACCGACGATACCCATCCGGTGCTGGTCTTTTTTCATGGCAATGCCGGCCATATCGGCGCGCGCGATTTCAAGATCAGGGAACTGGTCGAGGCCGGTTACGGCGTATTGCTGACGACTTACCGGTATAACGCGGGCTCCGGCGGCAAGGCCAGCGAGCGGGCCTTGTTGGCCGATGCAAGCGGCGCCATCGACTACGTGGTGGGCCATGGCATTGCCGAGGACCGCATCGTGCTCTATGGCGAATCCCTGGGCACCGGTGTTGCGGTGGCCATGGCCGCCGAGCGCGATGTCGCCGGTCTGGTTCTCGAGACCCCGTTCAGCAGCATCGCCGAGGTCGCCAACAGCCGCTACTGGTTCGTTCTCGCCAAATGGCTGGTCCGCGACCGCTATGATTCGATGGCACGGATCGGAAAGGTTAGGGCGCCGATTCTGCTGTTCCACGGGGATGCCGATAATACGATCCCGATCCGCTTTGGCGAACGCCTCTACGATGCCGCGCCGGAACCCAAGGAAGCCCATTTTTTCCCCGGCGGAAGCCATACCGATCTTTACGATCACGGGGCGGGCGAACTGGTGATGGATTTCATGGACCGCTGCGCCGCGCGAATCCGCGCGAATTTACCGGTCAAGAAGGTCGGCGGTCCCAAATAGAGTCCGCAATTGTCGGGAGGCTGGCGCATGGCAAGGTCTGGGCGCGGCGCAAAACGGACAGGTATCAGAATTCTGGCGATTGGCGTCGCGGGATATTTCGGGCTGCTGGCAATTCTGTATTTCAGCCAGCGCGATCTTCTCTATCACCCCAACGATGTTGTTCCCGATCCCGCGGCCCACGGCATCCCCGAAATGACCGCGCATCGGGTCGAGCCGGAGGCCGGCATTCGACCGTTGATCTGGTGGGCCCCGCCGAAGAACCCTTCTTACCCGGTTATCGTCTATTTCCATGGCAATGGCGGCCATTTGGGCGGCCGTGCCGGGCGTGCGCGGATCTATCTCAAGGCGGGATACGGCTTGCTGCTGGCGGGCTATCGCTACAATGCCGGCGCCGGCGGCGAGGCCAGCGAGGAAGGCTTGCTGGCCGACGCCCGGGCCGCCGTGGCGTTCGCCAGGGCCCGGGGATACGAGCCCGCGCGCATGGTGTTCTATGGCGAATCGCTGGGCGCCGGCGTCGCCACCGCGATGGCCGCGGAATATCCACCCGCCGCGCTGGTCCTCGACAGCGCCTATTCAAGCATCGCCGACGTCGCGCAGGCCCACTACTGGTATCTGCCGGTTCGCTGGCTCGTCAAGGACAGGTTCGATTCAATCGCCCGCATGGGCGCGGTGCACGCGCCGGTGCTGATCGTCCATGGCGAGGACGACCGGACCATCCCGGCCTGGTCGGCCCGCAAATTGCTGGCGGCGACGCGGGACCCGAAGGAAGCCCATTTCCTGCCCAGGGGAAACCACGGGAATCTTTACCGTCTCGGCGCCGGCGGTCTGGTGCTCGATTTCCTGGCCCGCCACGTCCTCACCCCGGAAAAAACCGCCGCCGGTGGCGGCTAAGCCGCAGGGCCGCCTTGCCGTGGTGTGTTGGCGAGGATTTGTCTGCAATGTTTGCGGAGCTGGAGCACGGTTTGAGGGAAGGCCAGTACTAAGTCTAGATCGCGCCGCTAATAGCCCGCGTCAACGTCCGCTCCTCCGCGCCTAGCGGACGTAACTAAAAGTCGCGCGGGACGGCGGCTTTTGACCCAAAACAGTCATGGCCCCAAGAAGCAGATGTGCACTGATTTGCAGCATGATCGCTAGCATTGCAGTTGAAAATATTCTCGAACAGTAGACTTGCCTTTGTGCAT
>CAXMQC010000515.1:0-3071 GCA_964195285.1 Akkermansiaceae bacterium | reverse complement strand
CAACCCGTTACGCAGCGCCGCGCGCAACACGACGTCGTCATCCGGGCATTCATAGTCGATGTCCGTTCCGTCGATGCGGATCGTCGCCATGGTTTGTTCCGCCCCCCGCCCTGGTCAGGCGTAGCTTCGCGCGCCGATGCGATACCCCAGCCGCATCGAGATCGAATCCGCGGCATCCTTCACATGCGGCGCGAAATTGCCGACCGAATGGGTCGACAGTCGCTGGCTTGGACCGGCCAGGCCGACAGCGGCGACAACCACGCCGTCGGCATCGCGAATCGGCGCCGCGATGCAGCGCATGCCGATCTCGCTTTCCTCGTTTTCGATGGCGTAACCGTCCTTGCGAATTCCTTCGAGGCGCTCGCGGATTTTCACCGGGTCGGTCAGCGTATTATCGGTGCGCGGCTGCAACGGCCCAGCCAGCGCCCGGTCGACAAAGGCCTCCGGCTGCCAGGCGAGTATGGACAACCCCTCGGCCGAACAAAATAGCGGCTTGGAATTGCCGAGATGCGGTTTCAGGCGTACCGCCTGCGTGCTTTCCAGATCATAGACATAGACCACCTCGATGCCCTGCAGCACCGCGAGATGGATATTCTCCTTGGTCATCTCGCGAAGCTTCATGAGGAAGGGCTTCGCCTCGTTCGGGATATCCATGCGCAGGCGCACCAAGGTGCCCAGTGAAAACAGCGCCAGCCCCAGGCGATAGCGGTCGGTCTCAGGGTTTTGCTCCAGCAAGCCCTCGGCCACCAGGGTGGTGGCGACACGATGGACGGTGCTCTTGGAAACGCCAAGTTTCTTGGAAAGCGCGCTGATGCCGATCTCGCGGTCGCTTTCAGAAAAAGCCTTCAAGAGCCTGATCGCCGTGGTAACCGAGGAGAGCCGGGTCTTGGGCTCGCCGCCGATGGCCACGCTGGCTGTTCGGTTGTCAAACTGCGTCATTGCATCCCCTGCTGTATTCCCGGTTGTTCCTTACTGCGGAACGCCGTTCTGAATGTATTGATGATAGGCCGCCCCTGTCAAGCCACGCCCCCACGCAGCGCTCCCTCCATAGGCGCCTCGCGCCCTTGCGTGGGATCGACCGGTCCGGCGGGCTGGTCGACGGCGGGAATACTTGCATGATCGGGGAAATCGTTCATTTATTGCCTACCTCTTCACGTCGCCGGCGTCGGTTCCTTCATGCGGAACGCTGTTCTAGACTCTAGGAGGGCCCGCGACTATTTGTCAAACCACAGGAAGACAGGGGGACAGCCGGATGCGGCGCAGGGAGGACGAGAGATTTCTGACCGGCAAGGGCCGCTTTACCGGCGATCTGCGACCGGAAGGCTTGGCCCATGCCCGTTTTGCCCGCACGCAATCGCCGGCCGGGCGACTTACCGAAATCGACATCGAAACGGCGCGCGCGGCGCCCGGCGTACTGGCGGTCCTGACAGCCGCCGACCTGGCTGCCGACAAGATCCTCGATTTGCCGCCGGACGCCGTGCCGCCGCGCGACGATGGCGGCAAACCGGCCGATTCGCCGCGCCCGCTTCTGATACGCGATGTCTTCCGCTTTCAGGGCGAGCCCTATGCGATGGTGCTGGCGGAAACGGCGCAGCAGGCGGCGGACGCCACGGACATGATTACCGCCGAGGTTGACGACCACCCCTTTACGATCGCCACGGCGGATGCGCTTGATCCGGACGCAATACGCCAATGGGACGGCGCGGAGGATAACATCGCCTTCCTGCGCCGCGCCGGCAAATGGGACGAGATCGACGATGCGCTGGCGGTGGCCGAGCATGTGGTCAGCCTGGATTTCACCATATCGCGCGTTACCGCGGCATCGATGGAGCCCCGGGTGTCGCTGGGCGAATACGGCCCGGACGGGCGTTATACCCTGCATGCCAGTACGCAGAGCCCGTTCGGCGTGCGCGGCAGGCTTGCCAAGGATGTCTTCGGTATCGATCCTTCGATGATTCGCGTGCGCGCCCGTGATGTGGGCGGCTCATTCGGCATGAAGGGCGGCATGTTCATCGAAGATGCGCTGGTGCTGTGGGCGGCCCGGCGCTGTGGGCGGCCGGTTTTGTGGGAGTCGGGCCGCAGCGAGGCCTTCCTGACCGACGACCATGCGAGAGACGTCGACGGCCGGGCCGAACTGGGGCTGAGCGCCGAAGGCGAGTTCACCTGCCTGCGGGTGCGCGCACGCAGCAATGCCGGGGCTTATTTCTCGCGCCGCGCCATGGGAATTTTCGGCAATATCGGGGGCGTGGCGGGCACTTACCGCACGCCGGTCATCGCGGCGGAGGTCACCGGGGTTTTCACCAACACCGTGCCCATTGCGCCCTATCGCGGAGCCGGGCGACCGGAGGCAACCCTGATTATCGAGCGTATCATCGACCGCGCGGCAGGCGAGCTTGGCATCGACCCCTTCGACCTGCGCCGCCGCAATCTGATCCCGGCGGAGGCCATGCCCTGGCAGACCGGACTGACCTTCAGGTACGATTGCGGGGATTTCGCGGCCACCATGGCGCGGGCGCGTGACCTGGCGAAGCTCGACGATTTCGAGACGCGGCGGCGCGAGGCTGCGGCGCGCGGACGCCTGCGCGGGCTCGGTATCGCCAATCCCATCGAGGTCGCCGGCGGCCCGGCCGCCCAACCGCGCAAGGACGAGGCCTGGATCGGCGTTGCGCCGGATGGGACGGTGGAATTGCGGCCCGGCTGCATGTCGGTCGGCCAGGGGCATGAGACGGGCCTGGTGGACCTGGCTGCCGGGCTTCTCGGCATCGACGCTGACAGCATTACCTTCCGCCAGGGCGACACCGATATCCTGCCCTCGGGCCGTGGCAGCGGCGGATCCAGCGGTCTCGTGGTCGGCGGCTCCGCGATCCAGCGAACCGCCGAGGCCCTGGTCGAGAAAGGGCGCGCCATCGCCGCCGAGGCGTTCGAGGCTGCGGCCGCCGATGTTTTGTTCGCCGATGGGCGATTTCAAGTGGCCGGCACGGATCTGGCAATGACCCTGGCCGATACCGCGTCCCATGCGGCCGCCAACGGCGACGAGTTCGCGGCCGGGGCCGAATTCCTGCCGCCCGCCG
>CAXMQC010000514.1:0-2168 GCA_964195285.1 Akkermansiaceae bacterium | reverse complement strand
GCCGTCCTGGCCGCGCTTTGCAAACGGCTGGTCACAAAACACGGCCACCCGGTAAGCTAGGCGTCCTAGACCGTGTAATTCAGCGCCAAGCGGCCACCATCTGCGTAAATAATCTGGCCGGTTATGTAGCCGGCGCCGTCGGACGCCAGAAATCCCACCAGTTCGGCGACGTCTTCGGGTTCACCCGCTTGTTTCATGGGCACCAGCGCCTCCAGCTTGTCCTGCGGTATGGGTACGTTGCCATCCGGCGCGCGGATAATGCCGGGCGCCACCGCATTAACCGTCACCCCCCTGTCGGCATATTCCAGCGCCAGCGCCTTGACTGCGCCATGCAGGCCCGCCTTTGCCGCGGCGTAATTCACCTGGCCGCGATTGCCGATAAGGGCGGAGATCGAACTGATGCAGAGAATGCGACCCCAGCGGGTGCGGATCATCGGCAGGATCAACGGTCGCGCCACCCGGTAAAAACCGTTCAACGAAACATCCACGACGCTGTCCCATTGTTCGTCGGCCATGCCGGCCAGCAACGCATCGTCATGGATGCCGGCATTATGAACAAGAACCTGCACGGCGCCCCCGGCCAGCACCGCCTCCATGCCGGCCGACACCGCCGCCGCGTCACGCAAATCGAAACGGACGATTTCGGCCGATCCACCTGTGTCTTCGATTTCGGTACAAAGGGTTTTGAGCGCATTCGGGTTTGACGATCCATGCAGGATCAGGTGGCAGCCACCGGCGGCCAGCCGGCGCACGATGGCGGCGCCGATCCCGCCGCTGGCGCCGGTTACCAGCGCTCTTCTGGTACTCATTTCTTCACCCATACATGACGGTAAACCGTCCCTCCACAACAGCCGCTCCGGATTGCGGGCCGACCGCGAAGGAGTATATGGCCCCCGTGTCCTGTGCAAGCAACAGTGTCGCGCGCACCACCAGCGTCTGATCGATCTCGGCCAGGTCCCGGACCCGCGCGATCACACCCTTCGCCCCACCCAGAACCGCGCCGGCTACGGCAGCCCGCGGTCCATTAAGCGCCCCATGAAGTGCGGCGGCCTGGGCGGCGTATTCGACCGCCGCCATGGCCGGCAGTCGGCCACCGCGGCGCAGGGGATTGTCCGGGTTGCCGTGGCTATCTGTGGCACAGAGTATGGTTTCACCGTCACAGGACAAAACACGGTCGAGCAGAACCATGCCTGGCCCATGCGGCAACAATGACTCGATGCGGCGGCGATCGGCGATCACCGCGCCAGCGTCACGGTCAGCATGGACGAACCGACCGCGCCAACATTAACGACGGCCTCTTCGCCGCGCGTCATCAAGGCGATTTGTTCGGCAAGCGGTATCACCCGGGCGGCGGGATTGGTATCGAATAGTCCTGACCAGAAATCCCGCCGCGGCCGGCTTGGCGCCGCCTCCCCTTCTTCCAAGGCCAAATCCAAACTGGCCAGGCTGACGGCTGGTGGTTTTCCATGCAACACAAGCGCCGTTCCGAAGGGCACCGGGACGCCGACCTGGACATCGAGCGGCGGCGCGAACGGCACGTCGTAAACGCAAAACAACACCGGAACCGAACCTGACAATGCCTGCATGGCGCCCTTCATCAAGGCCGCCGCGAAACTATCTTCGGCCGCGGTCAGGCTGGTCGCGCCGTGACGGCTGCCAGTCGCGATTGCCCAATATCCGACGGCCGCATTGTGGACCGAGTTATGGAAATCTGTCGGCGAAAGGTAGTGTGGATCATCGCCAAGCGTCACCATGCTGCGGGTGATAATCGGCCCATCGCCGGTCATGCTGGCAAACACCCCCGACATATCCGCCCCCGCGACATCGGCCATGGCGCGCGCCTGTTCCGCCACGTCCAACGCCAACTTGACACTGGCCGGACAGCGTCGCCGCTCAGCCCCGCTGAGCAATTCCGGTGTGCGATAGCGGTATTCAGCCGGTTCGAATTTCCGTTCACCGACGATGATCGCCCTGGCACTGTCCCAATCGGGAACACCGGCCGCCGAAACGCCGATACCGGTAAGCCATACCCGCATCACGCGGGCCGCCCCAACAGCAGGCTGCAATTATTGCCACCGAACCCAAAGGAGTTGCTGAGCACCCGGGAAATCTCGGCGGTTTTTGTTTCAGCAAAAATGTTGGTTTCTATATCCGGGTCGCGTCGCGTC
>CAXMQC010000513.1:0-4329 GCA_964195285.1 Akkermansiaceae bacterium | reverse complement strand
CGCGGTTGCCGGGCATGGTCCAGGGCGTGGTTGTCCAGATAACCATACCGGCGCCTTCCAGTTCGGTCCGCGAAGCCTTGGCGACCGGAAAGCGCACATGGACCGTCGTCGAGGTGTGATCGTGATATTCGATCTCCGCCTCGGCCAGCGCGGTCTTCTCGACCACCGACCACATCACCGGCTTGGAGCCCTTGAAAAGCCCGCCATTCATCAGGAATTTACCGATTTCGCGCGCGATCTGCGCCTCGGCCGTATAGGCCATGGTGGTGTATGGGTGTTCCCAATCGCCGCCGACGCCGAGACGTTTGAATTCCTCTCGTTGAACATCGATCCAGTGGTCGGCGAACTCACGGCATTCCTTGCGGAATTCGACGATCGGCACCTCGTCCTTGTCCTTGCCGGCGGCGCGGTACTTCTCTTCGATTTTCCATTCGATCGGCAGGCCGTGACAATCCCAGCCCGGTACATAATGGGCGTCTTTGCCCATCATTTGCTGTGAGCGGTTGATGACGTCTTTCAGGATCTTATTCAGCGCATGGCCGATATGCAAATGGCCGTTGGCGTAAGGCGGTCCGTCATGCAGGATGAACTTCTCCCGCGACGTCCCCTGCTCGCGCAGGCGCGCCTCGAGGCCGATTCTCTCCCAGCGTTCCAGCAACAGCGGTTCCTTCTGCGGCAGGCCGGCCTTCATGGGGAAGTCCGTCCTGGGCAGGCGGATTGTATCCTTGTAATCGACGCTCATGGGTCTTGTTCTCGATCGCCTGTAATCATAAAAACGAGTAAATGCCGGACCTTCCAGCCCGGCGCGCGGGCACAGTATGCACGCGCCCCACCAGGGTCAAGATGGGGATAATAGCAAGGTTCGTTGATAATGACCCATTTGATGGCGCGTGGCGGCCCGCCGGGTGCGTTGCGGCCCTTGCCCGATGCGGGGGCATCGCGCCATCAAATGGGTCATTATCAACGAACCTTGCTATTAGTTTGCAGTTCGACGAAGAATTTCGCGCGCCACCCGACAATCATCCTCGATTTGCCCGGTCAACGCCGCCAACCCGTCGAATTTGATCTCCGGCCGGATATAGTCGATGAGCTGCACCCGCAGATATTTACCGTAAAGATCGCCTGAAAAATCAAATATATATGCTTCCAGAATCGGTTCTTCGTCTTCGCCGATCGTCGGCCTTATGCCAAAGCTGGCGACCCCGTCATGCCATTGCGGCCCATCTTCTTCCTCGATTCCGACGCGCACCGCGTAAATTCCATAAGCCGGTTCCAGATATTCGCCGAAAGTCAGGTTCGCCGTCGGAAAACCAAGTTCGCGGCCCATCGCATTGCCATGCATGACTCGGCCCTCGAATTCGAAAGGACGGCCCAGCAGCGCCGCCGCGTCGGCCGGCCGCCTGTTGCGCAGATGGTCGCGAATCCGGGTCGACGAATAGATCTGCTCGCCCGGCGCGCTGACCGCCTCGATGATGGTGATGCCGAAGCCACTGTCCTCGCCGGCGCGGCGCAGGAACTCGGTGTCGCCACCCCGGTTGTGGCCAAACACGAAATCATAGCCGACGACCACATGGCTGGCGCCCAAACCGTCGACCAGCACTTCGCGTACGAAATCGTGCGCCGTCATAAGGTGCAGGGTTTCATCGAAATGCAGCACCAGAAGCAGGTTGATGCCAAGCGCCTCGATATGATGGGCCTTGTTGCGGAAGGGCGTCAGCCGGAAATGCGGTTCGTTGGGGCGAAAGTAGCTGCGGGGGTGCGGCTCGAAGGTCACCGCCACCAAGGGTGCGCCGGCGCCCGCCGCGATGGCCTGGCCGGTTGCGAAAACCGCCTGGTGGCCGAGATGTACGCCATCGAAATTTCCCAGCACTGCGACGCCGCGCTTAAGCGCGTCCGGCACGTCCGTGTGGTGGCGAAGAATCTGCATGGTCCCTACTTTCCACGCCCGCAGGAGATAATACCAAGCCTCGTTGATAATGGGTGCGGCGCGGAATGTGGAGCAGGAAATTCAAGCAGTCCCCACTTAAGATGGCCGATTGGTACGCGGGAACAGGGGTTCGTGCGTCAGGTTCCGCGGCTCGGCACCATAATCGTGGCCTCGCCATCCAGCACGATCTGTTCGCCGATCGTCGCCACGGTATCCATCACAATGCGGCGTTTTTCCGCGTTTACTTCCGTGATGTTTACCCGCGCCCGCACCGTATCTCCGGCGCGTACCGGCGCCCTGAAGTTCAGGCTCTGCTTCAGATAGATCGAGCCGGGTCCCGGCAGCTTGGTACCAATGACGGTGGAAATAAAGCTGGCGGTCAGCATGCCATGGGCGATGCGGCCCTCGAACATGGTCTCGGTCGCAAACTCGTGATTCAGGTGGACCGGGTTGATATCGCCCGAAATGCCCGCGAAGAGAACGATGTCGGCCTCGGTGACGGTTTTCGCGAAGACCGCGGTCATGCCGACCGACAGATCCTCGATGCAATAACCCATCAGGTCGTCATTGTCGCTTGACGGCTTGTTCACCTGATTTTCCTTACCCGCTTCCACGGCTTGCATGATCGTAGTTCCTTTGCTGAAACTTACCTGTCCATATACCGACGCCGAACCACGCGAAGGCGGCTGTTTATTATTGCTGCAATGCAAAAATTATCGCTGCGTCGCAATATAGACCAGCATAACTGCCCGGGCAACCGAAATAGATTGCCCGGAAAATTAGGATTTTGTTAAGGTTTTCAGGATTTTGTCAGCCGCTTGTACGTTTCGCAGGCGCAATGCAACTGGGCGGCAGAATTGCCGTGACCGTGGTGCCTTTACCGGCCGAACTTTCAATCTGCAACTCGCCGCCATGCAATTCGGTCAGCGCCTTGGCCAGCGGAAGGCCCAGGCCGGTGCCTTCAACCCGGATGCCGTCGGACGACTCTACCTGGCCGTATGATTCGATCGCCTTGGAGAGGTCCTCTTCGGCGATACCGATGCCGGTATCGGTGACGGCGAAAGCAACGCCGCCTTGGGGGGTAGAATAGGCGCTCAGCGTGACGGTACCGCCCGCGCGGGTGAATTTGACCGCGTTGGACAACAGGTTGATGAGGATCTGTTTGATTTTCAGCGGATCGACCTGCAGGCGGGGCAGCGAGTCTTCGACGCGTCGGCGAAGCTGAAGGCGGGCGTCGGCGGCACGGCCATGGATAAGGCGCAGGCATGAATCCGCCAGTTCCGACGCATCGGCATATTCCAGCACCAGTGTGGCGCGGCCCGATTCGATCTTCGAGAGATCCAGAATATCGTTGACCACGGCAAGCAGGTGGTCCGCGCTTTCGTGAATGTCGTGCGCATATTCCAAATATTTGTCGACGCCGACCGGACCGAAGGTTTCGTCGCTGATGACCTCGGAAAAACCGATGATCGCATTCAGCGGCGTGCGCAACTCGTGGCTGACATTGGCCAGAAAATCCGACTTGACCCGGCTGGTCAATTCGGCCTCGTTGCGCACGGCGCGCAGTTCGTTCTCGGCCATTTTCTGGGCCGTGACATCGAGCACGATACCATCCCACACGCTGGCGTCGCCCGCTTTGGTCCAGGTACTGGCACGGGCCAGATTATGGACCCACTTCTCTTCGCCTTGTCCTGTGACGACACGATAAATCGTATCGATATCCTCGCCGCTGGCCCAGGCCGCTTCGTGCTCGTCGCGAACTTGCGTGCGATCATCCGCGTGGACCATCTCGAACATTAATTCCGGGTGGGCCTCGAGCTGGGCCGGCTCGACGCCAAGGATACCCCGCAAGCCTTGGCTGACATACCGATAGTCGATGGAAAGATCCGCCCCGATATGCTGTTCGAACAAAATCACGGGCATCTTGTCGGCGACCGTCAGAACGCCATGGTTGGCGGCCGGTTGCGGGGCTTCCCTGACCGGTTCTTTTTCAGCCCTGCGGGGCTCCGGGGCCGGTGATCGCGCGGGCATTGGCATCGGCGGCAGAGTCTGCCTTCCCAGGAAGGTCACCATCAGGAATGCGCCACCCGTGACGATCAGGGCGACGATCAGCGGCAGTGTGGTGGAAGCGCCCGTGGGCGCGGGCAATTGTGCGCGGTCAATCCCGACCGCAAAGATCAAACCGAAGGATTCCAGCGACCGCCAGCCGACGATCGCGTCAACGCCACCATCATCATAGTCGATGATGGGCGACAGATGTTTGGCGTCGGCGCTCACGGCGCCGGCGAAGGGATCGCCGGCGGCGTCCGCGCCGATCAGGGTGGGTACAAATGGATCGCGCAGCCAGATCCGGCCGTCGCGGCTCAACAGCGTGATGGAAGACCCCGAGGGGAGGCGGCTGC
>CAXMQC010000512.1:0-3706 GCA_964195285.1 Akkermansiaceae bacterium | reverse complement strand
GGCTACTACACCTGGGTGGAACAACAGGGCGTCAGCATCGAGGACTTCGACGCCCGCCGCGACCAGGCCTTCTGGAATGGCCTGATGGACATGGTCCCGGTTTGGGATTCGGCGATCGACGATTTCAATGCGAAAACATGTTGAACTGGCGTAATGGCCCGGCCGGGCGCCACCACGGTAGTCCGCAAAGTATGGCTGCACCGGGGGAAAGCGGGAAACTGGCCCTTGTACCGGCCGGCTTCGCGGGGTGGACTGTGGCTGCGCTGTTCGTTATATTCGTAAACTCTTATATAATGGCTTGAACCGATATCACATTGCCGTTGCCGCCGCTGCATTGCGGGGGTTTCGCAACAACAGGGGGACCGCGGGATGGGCGCCGGGCGAAAGAGCCTTTTTCAGCAGGAGCAGGCCGATACCTCGCCGGTGGTGGCCGACGAGGTCAAGCATACGACCTGCTATATGTGCGCCTGCCGCTGCGGTATCCGGGTTCATCTGAAGGATGGCAAGGTCCGCTATATCGAGGGCAATCCGGACCACCCGATCAATCGCGGCGTATTGTGCGCCAAGGGCTCGGCCGGGATCATGCAGCATTATTCGCCGGCGCGGCTCAGGAAACCGCTGCTGCGCACTGGCGAGCGCGGCAAGGGCGAGTTCAAGGAGATCGAGTGGGACGAGGCCTTGTCGATCGCCACCGGCTGGCTTGGTAACATCCGCAAGACCGACCCCAAGCGCCTGGCCTTCTTCACCGGTCGCGACCAGAGCCAGGCCCTGACCGGCTGGTGGGCCAGCCAGTTCGGCACGCCCAACTATGCCGCCCATGGCGGGTTCTGTTCGGTCAATATGGCGGCGGCCGGGCTGTACAGCATCGGCGGCGCCTTCTGGGAGTTCGGCGAGGCCGACTGGGATCATACCCGCTATTTCCTGATGTTCGGGGTCGCCGAGGATCACGATTCAAACCCGATCAAGGCCGGCATCGGCCGAATGAAGACGCTGGGCAAGGCCAAGTTCGTGTCGGTCAACCCGGTGCGCAGCGGCTATTCCGCGGTGGCCGACGAATGGATCGGCATTCGCCCGGGCACCGATGGGTTGTTTGTGTTCGCGCTGATCCATGAATTGCTGAAGGCCGACCAGGTCGATTGGGAATTTTTGGTGCGCTACACCAACGCCGGCTGGCTGGTGATCCAGAATCCGGGCGCCGCCGACGACGGGCTGTTCGCGCGCGATGACGGTGGCGAGCCGCTGTGTTTCGACGGCGAGACGAAAAAGCTGGCCAGCGTCCTGTCGCCGGACGCGACGCCGTCGCTGGTCGGCCAATACAGGCTGGCCGACGGACGCGGCGCGGTCCCCGCCTTCGAAATGATGGCGCGACGCTATATGGACGACCGCTATGCGCCCGACGCTGTAGCGGAGAGCATCGGCATTTCCGCCGACACGATCCGCCGCATCGCCGCCGAGTTGGCCGACGCGGCCTTCGCGCAGAGCATCGAGCTGGATATCAAATGGATGGACTGGGCCGGGCGGACCCATGACAAGATGATCGGCCGGCCGGTTTCGATGCATGCGATGCGCGGAATATCGGCCCACTCGAACGGTTTCCATACCTGCCGCGCGATTCATCTGTTGCAGATGATGCTGGGGTCGATCGATACGCCCGGCGGCTTCCGCTACAAACCGCCATTTCCCAAGCCAATCCCGCCCCTGCCGCAGCCGACCGCCGGCACCGGCCGGCCGGATACGCCGCTGGGCGGCCCGCCGCTGGGCTTTCCGCTGGGGCCCGAAGACCTGCTGATCGACGAGAACGGCAGGCCCAAACGCATCGACAAGGCATTCAGCTGGGAGCATCCGCTGTCGGTGCACGGGCTGATGCATATGGTCATCCATAACGCCTGGGCCGGCGACCCCTACCCAATCGACACGCTGTTCCTGTATATGGCGAACATGGCCTGGAACTCGACCATGAACGTGCCGGGCACGATCCATGCGCTGACCGACAGGAATGAGGAGACCGGCGAATACAAGATTCCGCATATCATCTATTCCGATGCCTATTCGTCGGAAATGGTGGCCTATGCCGACCTTGTTCTGCCGGACACCACCTATCTGGAGCGTTGGGATTGCATCTCGCTGCTGGACCGGCCGATCTGCTCGGCCGAGGGTCCGGCCGACGCGATCCGCCAGCCGGTGGTCAAGCCCGACCGCGACGTACGGGCCTTCCAGGAAGTGCTGCTGGATCTCGGGGCGCGGCTCCATCTGCCGGGCATGGTCAACAAGGACCGCAGCCCGAAATATCCCGGCGGCTACGCCGACTATATCGTCAATCACGAACGCAGCCCGGGCATCGGCCCGCTGGCCGGCTGGCGCGGCGAGGACGGACGCGCACAGGGCCGCGGCGCGCCCAACCCAGAGCAGCTGGACCGCTATATCGAGAATGGCTGTTTCTGGCATGATCCGATGCCCGAAGACGCCCATTACTACAAGCACGCCAATATGGGCTACCTGAACTATGCCCAGGACATGGGCTGGATCCAGAACAACAGGCAGATCGTGCTGCAGCTCTACAGCGAGGTGCTGCAGAAATTCCGCCTGGCGGCGCGTGGCCACGGCGATATCCAGCCGCCCGAAAGCGAGCGCGAGCGCATCGAGACCTTTTTCGACCCGCTGCCGCTGTGGCATCGGCCGTTCGAGGAAGACGCCGTCAGCGAGACCGATTTTCCGATGCATGCGCTAACCCAGCGGCCGATGCAGATGTACCACAGCTGGGGCTCGCAGAACGCCTGGCTGCGCCAGATCACCGCGCGCAACCGGCTCTACATGGCGCGCCAGATGGGCGCCAATCTGGCCGTCGGCGACGAGGACTGGGTCTGGGTGGTCAGCCATCACGGACGGGTCAAGGCCCAGGTTAAGCTGATGGACGGCGTGAACCCGGATACGGTCTGGACCTGGAACGCCATCGGCAAGCGCAAGGGCGCCTGGGCGCTGGATGGGGACGCGCCGGAATCACGTAAGGGCTTCCTGCTGAACCACATCATTTCCCAGCTGCTGCCACCCCGCGAGGACGGCTACCGCTATTCGAACTCCGACCCCATCACCGGCCAGGCGGCCTGGTTCGATTTACGGGTGCGAATCGAAAAATGCGCAGCCCATGAGGCCGGCGAGACCGAACCGATGTTCGAGGCGCTATCCAGCCCGCCAGGGGTCGGCGAAGGGCGGCCCGCAACCCTGCGCTACGGCAAGGAGCTGAAACCCGAAAGCAGCGGCCAGACCGGCGGCATCCACCGCGAATTCATCGGCAACCGGGACGAAGTTTCCGAAACCGTGCCAGGCGTGGCCGGCGGCTGGGGCAACAAGGCGCGGGCCGCGCGCAAGAAGGAGGGTGAGACGTGACCGGCCTTCCCGAGACCACGAAACGCCGCCTTGGGCTGGTCATCGACCTCGACATCTGTGTCGGTTGCCATGCCTGCGCAGTGAACTGCAAGGAATGGAACACCAGCGGCCATTCGGCGCCGCTGACCGACCGCGACCCCTATGGCGCGGAGCCCAGCGGCGTCTGGTTCAACCGCATCCACAGTTTCGAGGTGGAAAGCGACGAGGCGGGCGGGCGCGGGCGCACCGTGCATTTCCCCAAATCCTGCCTGCATTGCGAGGATGCGCCCTGCGTCACCGTCTGCCCGACCGGCGCGTCCTACAAGCGCGAGGAAGACGGCAT
>CAXMQC010000511.1:0-2627 GCA_964195285.1 Akkermansiaceae bacterium | reverse complement strand
TCGCATGTCCGGTCCCGGCGATCAGTACGGCGACATCCGGATCCGGTGGTGTGCGAGCCTGGATCATCCTGTCGGCCATGACGGCGTCTTTGGCCAGTGTCACCGATAGCATCGGGCCGAGCATGGGTTCTGGCAGCTGCTGGCAATGGCTGTCGAAGATCACCTGGCGCATCTCGGCGCGCCGTTCCTCGTCGATCGGTTCAGCCAGTTTCAACGTCTCGACGCGTTGCTCGCCCAGGGCGGCGGGGCCTTCGCGCGCGATCCTTTTAGTCATTGCCCTGTCCAGCCCGCCTGCCAGCAACGGCATGTCGTTGTAAAGCGCCTGCTCGGCGATCGGCTGGTACATTTTCCAGTCCGGCCAGCCGGCCTTTTCCCAGCCGACAGCCGCCCCTATTCCCGCGGCATCCCCGGCATGGTTCGCCAGATGCACATCCAGCGGAGCCTGTTGCGATTCGCTCAGCATTTCGAATACCAGCGCGGCCTTGCGACCCTGTGCCGCCAATTCCGAAACCAGCTTGGCCTGAAGCCAATGGTGGTCCGCGTTATCGTGTTTCTCGCCGATCAGCACGAAATCGGCTTTCTTCAGGGACGCATATACCTCGCCCGCCGTGGCCTGGCGGTTGGCCGAGGGTTTCCAGGCCAGCCCGGCCAGGGGATGGCCTTGATACAAGGGTGATATCCAGCGGCTTGCTGGTTCAGGCACCTCAAATTTTTTTGTTTCCGCCGCGCATCCGGCCAGAATCGCGACCGTCAAAATGGCCAACATGGAGCTTTTCAGGATTGACCGGCACCGGGCCGGTGCCGGCTCAACGCGAGTGGGGAAAACCTCAACCAACAAGCGTCTCATAAACATTTCAAGCCTCCGCCGCGGAAAGGATAGTACTTAACAGCACGTCGCAGCCCGCCGCCAGGTCTTCCGCCGTCGCGCTTTCGCTTTCGTTGTGACTGATGCCGCCCGCGCAGGGTACGAAAATCATCGCGGTTGGCGCTACTAGATTGATATGGCAGGCGTCGTGACCACCGCCCGACACGATATCCATGTGCGAATAGCCCGCTCCCGCCGCCGCCTGGCGAACGGCATCGACCTGCGCCGGGTCGAAGACCACCGGCGGCGAATATTCGATCACGTCGATCCTCAGCTCCAGCCGGTTTTCATCGGCGATCGCCGCGCAGGCCGCGTGGATCGCGGCGTCCACCGTTTCCAGCGTTTGCGCGTCGGGATGACGGCTGTCGACGGTAAAACAGGCTTGTCCGGCAATTACGTTACGCGAGCCGGGCGAGACCCGCGCCATGCCGACCGTGGTTACCGCATCCGGCGTGTCATGGGCGATGCGGTCGATCGCACTTACCATGCGGGCCGCGCCGACCATGGCGTCGCGCCGGTGGTTCATCGGCGTCGTGCCGGCATGCGATTCCATGCCGGTGACGGTGATGTCATACCAGTACTGGCCTTGTGCGCCCGTCACCACGCCGACGGTCTTGCCTTGCGCTTCCAGAACCGGGCCCTGTTCGATATGGGCCTCGAAATAGGCGCGCAGCGGCGTGCCGCCGCAAGGCTCAGCCCCGGCATAACCGATGCGTTCCAGCTCGTCCCCTATGGTCCGTCCATCCAGGTCCCTGCAGGCCAGTCCCTGTTCCAGCTTATGGACGCCCGCGAATACGCCGGAGCCGATCATCGACGGCGCGAAACGCGAGCCTTCCTCGTTGGTCCAAACCGCGACTTCGACCGGCGCGTCGGTCTGGTAATCATGATCGTTCAGCGCGCGGATCACCTCCAGCCCGGCGAGCACGCCATAGACCCCGTCGAATTTGCCGCCGGTCGGCTGGGTGTCGAGATGGCTGCCGGTCATCACCGGCGGCAGATCGTTGCGCCGGCCCGGCCGCCGGGCGAAGAAGTTGCCCATCCGGTCGATGCGGATGGCGCAGCCGGCCTCACGGCACCACCGGACGAACAGGTCACGGCCGTCGCGGTCGAGGTCGGTCAGCGCCAGCCGGCGGCTGCCACCTTTCGCGGTCGCCCCGACCTTCGCCATTTCCATCAGGCTGACCCAAAGCCGCGAACAGTCAATCACAATGCCGGGCATGTCTCTCACCCTTGGAAGAAATTCGCGGCAAGAATAGCGGCAGCGTCCGCCCGGGACCATAGGCAGCGAAAAGATCGAGAGCCCGGCCGTTGGCCGGTGTCGGTCCCGGAGCAACAGGCGTCAGGCGGATAGGCAGCGAGCCGGTGCAATGCGGAGCAAGGTTCGTCCGGCTCAGGCAGCCTTCGCCCGGCGTAGGGCCTTCCAGCCGAGAATGACGCCCGCCACCACGCAGAGCCCGGCAAGGACCGGGCGCACGGCGCCGCCCATCATAGTCAGCGGCAGCGCCAAGGCGACGAGCATGGCCGGCGCGTAAAATCCGGCCCAACGCGCGCCTTTGGCGCTGGCCGACTGGAACCAGGGGAACGCCGCCGAGAACAGCGCGATGATCAGGAAGAACAGCGACCAGGGCCGGGTGACAAAAAGCGTGAGGTCGGTGGAGATCGCGAAGGCCCGCGCGAGATTCAGTTCCGCAATATTGCCCAGCACCACGCCCAGGATCATCGGCGACAGGGGAAATCCGGCCTGACGCATCGCGAAGCCGAC
>CAXMQC010000510.1:0-2428 GCA_964195285.1 Akkermansiaceae bacterium | reverse complement strand
ATATCAGACGATCTCGACAAGGAAGAATTGATCGCTGAAATCAACGAAATGACGAGTCAAGTTTGGACAGTTGTAGCATAGTGAATACGGGACTGGTCGCGCCACGCTCGATCTCGCCAAATTATGGATGACGCTGTTTATGGGCTGGCTACCATCCGAACCCACCCCTGCCAACAGCACATAATTTGGCGCCGATTTTCACAAATAATCCTATCTTCCACCGGCATCATGCCTATTGTGCGAGTCATGTGCCGCTTCATCTTCATGGATGAAGGCAGGATCGAGGAAGACTGCACGAAGGAGGATTTCTTCGGCTCCCCGCGCGGCGAACGCGCGACGGAATTCCTGTCGAAGATCCTGACGCACTGATCTTCAAGGGGCTTGGCCCCCGGCTTCCATTATTTGCGCTGGCCGGATCCAATCAGGTCCAGGTAGTCGTCGGCCAGCGAGGTTTCAGCCATTTTCAGAAGCGCCCGCCCATGTTCGGGGCTGGCGAGGGCCGAGTGGGATCCGACCCGGCCGTCGGGGAACTGTTTTCGATGTTGGTCCGGCGGGCCATGGCGGTCGCCGGAATGTTCCCTGATATAATCGGGCGATAGTTTCTTTGGCGGCGTTTGGGCGGACTTGGCGGCAATGGTCCGGTGGGTCGCCTGGGTAATGGCAACCTCGGACGGCGTCGCATGCATGCCCTCCCATTCACCGTAATATTCTTGCCGCAGGGCGTTGACCGTCTCGAAATCCCACCAACTGCGGATGCGAATCCTGCGCTCTCTGAAATTGTCCGCGGCGCGATTCAAAGGCGCCAGGTTGGCGCCATGGCCATTCAGAAAATAGATGTACTCGAACCCCTGGGAAAAAAGGCTGTTCAGGATTTCACCGACCAGGGCCTCGAAGAGCGGCTCGGATACCGATATTGTGCCGGGGAAGGCCGCGTTGAAAGGGGCCGGCGTGTAGGCCAAGGTTGGCGCGACAAGCGCACCGGCGATCTTGGCGCCGCCCTCGGCGACGACCTCGGCGCACAGAGCATCCGTTCCAATCAGGCCCATGGGGCCATGCTGTTCGGTCGATCCCGTCGGGACGATGATACCCGGCGAGGTCTTCAGGTAAGCCTCGACTTCCTGCCACGTGGCGTGATCGAGCCTCATGCTCCCCCCGACCCTTCCAGCCATTCGGCCAGTCTCGGCCGGTAGTCCGCCAGTTCGGTGGCGACAGCGGCGTGGACCGCAAGGCTATTACGGTAGGTGACGACTGTTTCCGGCCATTCCACCGCCAGCCCCAGCATAGGACCGAGCGCCTCGATCCAGGTGAAGGTGATTGGAAATCCGCAGTCACCCAGGGTCAACATGTCGTCGAATTCCGGCCCGTCGTCACCGAGCATTATCGCGAATTGATCGAGGCGTTCGCTGATTTTTCGGGACTGTGTCTCGGCGAGCGCCGGGTCACGCCGCCGCGGCGCAATATGAGGGAAGAGTTTTCTCAGTTCGGGTTCCAGCCGCGTATCGTGAAAACGCGACCGTTCCCGCTTCTTGGCCCGCTGGCCGGCTTCTTCTGGCAGCATCGGCGGGTCGGGATGTTTCTCGTTGAGATATTCGGCTATGGCTTCCGAATCGGCGATCAGCAAATCGCCGTCGACAATTGCGGGCAGGTTGCCCGACGGAACAATCGCCTTGTACTCGTCCGACCCGTATCCTCCGGGCGGCGGTACCTCCCGCCAGTCCAGGTCTTTCCGGCGCAGCAGGATGCGCAATTTGGCGCAGTAGAGGCTGATGGGAAGTGCGTAAACCGTGAGCATTTGAGAAAGGGGCGCCGAAGCGCCCCCACCCGACTAAATCAGTTCAACAATTGCCACTTTTTGCCAAGTTCGTCGAACAGGCCACGCTCTTGCTTGAGCCTGATCCAGGTGTTGACGTAATTGATCCAGACTTGGTCGGCTTGCGGCAGCAACATCGCGATCGGGGTCGGCGCCTTGGGCGCGGAAACCGGCACGATCGCCATCTGCGGATATTTCGCGACGAGTTTGATCGCCTCGACGTTCGATGTGATATGGGCGTCGGCACGGCCGGACAAAACCTCCTGGAAGTCCCGGGCCGGCGATTCGACGATCTTGTGCGCGGCATCGGGGAAGAACTGCTTGACCTGCTTTTCCTGGGTGGTGCCAAGAGTCGCGGCAACCGTCACCGCCGGCTTATTGAGATCGGCCCAATCCTTGAATTTGCCGGCATTCTTGGAGAGGATCAGCGGTACTGTCGCCAGAGAGAAATAGCTTGTGGAGTATCCGGCGGCCTTGGCGCGCGCCGGCGATATCGAAGCCGATCCGGTTATATGGTATTTCCCCGCGGTCACGCCGCTTACCAGGGTTTTCCAGTCCGTCGGAACGAACTCAACCTTTACACCCAGATCTTTCGCCAGTTGGGTCATGACGTCAATG
>CAXMQC010000509.1:0-5571 GCA_964195285.1 Akkermansiaceae bacterium | reverse complement strand
ACCTGCCGCAACCGCTTGCTCAGCGACCCGTGTTCTCCCGAAATTTCGGCGCGCAGTTCGTCGTATGTTTGCGGCAGTTGCCTCAAAGGGCAAATCCTCACGATTGTCTCGCTGATTTTGTAACAGATATTCTATAATTGTGGAATAGACGGAACACCGCCTAACGCGCTACGATGCGAAAAGACATATTCCCTGGGACAATTTTATGATCGACATCTGTCAGTTCGGCGCCGGAAGGATCGGCAATATCCATGCGGCCAATATTGCGGCCCATCCAAAGGCGCGGCTTCGTTACGTGGTTGATGTTAACCGGCAAGCGGCTGTCGAGTTGGCCAAATCATATGGTGCGGATGTCGTGGATGCCGAAGTGGCGCTTGCCGATGCCGACGTCGACGCGGTTATCGTCGCCAGTTCGACCGACACCCACGCCGATTTCGCCGAGGCCGCGGCCCGCGCCGGAAAGGCGATTTTTTGTGAGAAGCCAATCGACCTGGATATAAAACGGGTGGACGCCTGCCTGGCCGCGCTGAAGCAGTGCGGCGCGTCGATGTTCGTCGGGTTCAACCGGCGCTTCGATCCCAGTTTCTCGGCACTACACGACGCCGTCCGCGATGGCCGCATCGGCAATGTCGAGATGGTCTCCATTACCAGCCGTGACCCGGCGCCGCCACCGTTGGACTATATCAAGGTTTCCGGCGGGTTGTTTCGCGACATGATGATCCATGATTTCGACATTGCACGATGGCTGCTCGGCGAGGAGCCGGTTGAAATCTTTGCGACGGCAAGCTGCCTCGTCGACTCCGCGATCGGCGACGTGGGCGACATTGACACGGCCCTCGTCACCCTGAAGGCCGGCTCGGGCGCGCTGTGCCAGATCAGCAACAGCCGGCGGGCCGCCTATGGCTATGATCAACGCATCGAGGTGTTGGGCGAAAAAGGCATGCTCAGGGCCGAAAACAAGCTGCCGACGACGGTCGAGAAGTCAACCGCCGACGGCACTGTCACCGACCCGCCATTATATTTCTTCCTCGAGCGTTACACCGAGGCGTACCGGGCCGAGATGACCGCGTTCATCGAGGCCACGGCGGCCGGTCGCACGCCAACACCGAACGGCGAGGACGGTCGCGCGGCACAGCAACTGGCTGAGGCGGCGCTGACCTCGTATCAAAGCAAAAAACCAGTCCAATTATAGAGTGATACCGGTATGCCCGAGGCGCCAAACAACAGCATCGACGTGATTACAATCGGCCGGTCGTCGGTCGACCTCTACGGCCAGCAAATCGGCGGGCGGCTTGAGGACATGGCGAGTTTCGCCAAGTCGGTCGGCGGCTGTCCGTCGAACATCGCCATCGGCACTGCCCGCCTGGGATTGAAATCGGCCCTGATCACGCGGGTTGGAAACGAACATATGGGCCGGTTCATCGTCGAACAGCTCGAACGCGAGGGCGTCGAAAGCAAAGGCGTCGTTGTCGACCCGCGACGGCTGACCGCCCTGGTCATCCTCGGCGTGCGCGACGACACCACCTTCCCGCTGATATTTTACCGTGAAAACTGTGCCGATATGGCGCTTTGCGAAGACGACATCGATCCGGAATTTATCGGCAGGGCGAACGCTATCGTCGTATCGGGCACCCATTTTTCGACACCGACGGTCGAGGCGGCAAGCCGCAAGGCGATGCGCATTGCCCGCCAAGCCGGCCGGAAAATCGCCTTCGACATCGACTATCGTCCAAATCTCTGGGGTCTGGCGGGACACGACGCCGGCGAGGAGCGGTTCATCGAATCGGCCGAGGTCAGTGCCCGTCTGCAAACCATCCTCCCCGATTGCGATCTTGTCGTCGGCACGGAAGAGGAACTTCATATCGCCGCCGGTGCGACGGATACACCGACCGCCTTGCGCCGGGTCCGCGAGCTCAGCAAGGCGGTCATCGTGTGCAAGCGCGGCCCGATGGGATGCCTGGTTTTTCCCGGTGCGATACCCGATTCCATCGAGGATGGAATTCGCGGCTCCAGCTTTGCCATCGAGGTATACAACACGCTCGGCGCGGGCGACGCCTTCATGTCGGGTTTCCTGCGCGGCTGGCTTCGCGACGAGGCCTTCGAAACCTGTGCGACATGGGCCAACGCCTGCGGCGCCTTCGCGGTGTCGCGGCTGCTCTGTTCGCCGGAAATACCAACCTGGGACGAACTGACTTATTTTCTGGAAAATGGTTCCAAGCATCATGCGCTGCGCCGCGACGAGGCGATCAATCACGTTCATCGGGCGACGACCCGCCGCGGCCGCTGGGACCGGCTAATGGCGCTGGCCTTCGATCACCGGGTCCAGTTCGAGGACATGGCGGACCGGCTTGGCGTTTCGCGCGACAAGATCGGTCCCTTCAAGCGACTGGCGGTACAGGCGGCGGCGAAGGTCGCCGATGGCCGGCCCGGCTTCGGCATCCTCTGCGACGGCAAATATGGACAACAAGCGCTGTATGACGCCGCCGGGCAGAATTTCTGGATCGGCCGGCCGGTCGAGGATCCAGGCTCCAGGCCGCTGCGGTTCGAGCAGGGCCGCGACCTCGGTTCACAGCTGGTCGAATGGCCGGTCACCCATGTCGTCAAATGCCTGTGTTTCTATCACCCCGACGACCCGGAGGCGCTGCGCCTGCAGCAGGAGGAAACATTGTTGGCCCTGCATGAGGCCAGCCGCTCAGTCGGGCGCGAATTTCTGGTGGAAATCATTGCCGGCAAGCATGGTGATTTGGATGACGATACGATCGCACGGGTGCTGGCGCGCCTCTATTCGCTCGGCTTGAAGCCCGACTGGTGGAAGCTGGAGCCGCAAAAAACGGCGGCTGCCTGGCAAAATATCGAGGCGGTTATCCGCGACAACGACCCCTTGTGCCGCGGCATCGTCATGCTGGGCCTCGATGCACCGGAGGCGGAACTCGTCGCGGCCTTCAACATGGCGGCGGCGGCGGGTCTGGTGAAAGGATTCGCGGTCGGCCGCACAATATTCGCCGCCACGGCCGAACGCTGGCTGGCCGGGCAGATCGACGACGCGGCGGCGGTCGACGATATGGCCGCGCGATTTGCGACTCTCGTCCGCGCCTGGGAATCCGTAACGAAGGTCACGGCGGCATGACCGCCCGGGACAACACACGCGAAGGAAACAGGGTATGAAAACCATTCGCTTGACAATGGCGCAGGCCGTGGCGCGGTTTCTGGCCGCGCAGAAGAGTGTGGTCGACGGGGAAACTGTTCCCCTCTTCGCCGGCGTCTGGGCCATTTTTGGCCATGGCAACGTGGCCGGGCTTGGCGAAGCGCTGTACCAGGTCAGGGACCAGCTGCCCACCTACCGGTCCCACAATGAACAAGCGATGGCGCACGCGGCGATCGCTTTCGCCAAGGCCAGCCGGCGGCGGCGGATGATGGCTTGCACCACGTCGATCGGACCCGGTGCAACCAACATGGTCACGGCCGCGGCTTTGGCCCATGTGAATCGTTTGCCGGTGCTGCTTTTGCCCGGCGATATCTTCGCTGGCCGGGCGCCCGATCCGGTCTTGCAGCAAGTCGAGGATTTCGGTGACGGCACCGTTTCCGCCAATGACTGCTTCCGGCCGGTGTCCCGCTATTTCGACCGAATCGCACGGCCGGAGCAGATTATCCCGGCGCTCGACCGCGCCATGGCGGTTCTCACCGATCCGGCGGATTGTGGGCCGGTTACCCTCGCCCTCTGCCAGGACACGCAGGCCGAGGCTTTCGACTACCCGGAGAGTTTCTTCGCCGAGCGGCTCTGGAATATCCGCCGGCCGGCGCCCGACGAGGCGGAGCTGGCCGCGGCGGCCGTTCTGCTGGCGAGCGCCGCGAAACCCCTGCTGGTCGCAGGCGGCGGCGTTCATTACAGCGAGGCCTTCGACGCATTGCGTGAATTTGCCGAATCCCACGGCGTTCCGGTTGCCGAAACGCAGGCCGGCAAGGGCGCGCTCCCCGATGACCATCCGCTGAACGTCGGCGCGATCGGCGTGACCGGCACCAGCGCCGCCAACGCCATGGCCGAAGAAGCCGATGTCATTCTCGCCGTCGGCACGCGACTGCAGGATTTCACGACCGGTTCCTGGGCTCTGTTCAGGAACCCGGATTGCCGCTTCATTGGCTTGAACGTTCAGCCCTTCGACGCGCACAAGCATAATTCCAGCCCGCTGGTCTGTGACGCCCGGACCGGGCTCGCGAAGCTGTCGGCGGCCCTCGACGGATACGGCGTGCCGCAGAGCTGGCGAAAGAAGACTGCAACTGGCAAAAAAACCTGGCTCCAGGCCGCCGCGAAGGTCACCGCGGCCAGCAATGCCGAACGTCCCGCGGACGCCCAGGTAATCGGCGCGGTACAGCGCGCCACCAGCGACGATACGATACTTGTCTGCGCCGCCGGCGGTCTGCCGGGCGAACTTCACAGCCTGTGGCAGGCGCGTGATCCCGGCAGCTATCATCTGGAATACGGATACTCCTGCATGGGATACGAAATTGCCGGCGGGCTCGGCGTCAAAATGGCGAAGCCGGACCGCAATGTCGTGGTGATGGTGGGCGACGGCTCGTATCTGATGATGAACTCCGAGATCGCGACCTCGGTTATGCTCGGGCTGAAACTGACGATCGTCGTGCTCGACAATCGCGGCTTCGGCTGCATCAACCGTTTGCAGCGGGCCTGTGGCGGAGAAAGCTTCAACAACCTGTTCGAACATGCGCAACACGATGTTTTGCCGGAAATCGATTTCGCGGCTCATGCCGCCAGCCTCGGCGCGCACGCCGAAAAGGTGGCCAGCCTCACCGAACTGGAAGCATCGGTCGCGACTGCACGCGCGGCGGACCGGACGAGCGTGATCGTGATCGATACCGATCCGATGATTTCGACCGAGGCCGGCGGCTACTGGTGGGATGTTGCCGTGCCGGAAGTGTCGGCACGCGACGAGGTCGGCGAGGCACGGAAAAATTACGAAACCGCCCTCGAGCAACGACGGCGAAACGAGTAAGCGGGCGATGATACGATTTGGCGCCAACCCGATCGGCTGGTCGAACGACGACATGCGCGAGCTCGGCGGACATATTCCTCTCGAACAATGTCTGTCGGAAGCGAAAGCCGCCGGATTCGAGGGTATGGAGATGGGCCACAAGTTCCCCCGCGAGGCCGCTGCATTGCGCGGCGTGCTCGGCCGCCACGGTCTCGACCTGGTATCGGGCTGGTATTCCTCGGCGCTTCTGGAACGCGATGTCGCGGAAGAACTCATCGCGCTGCGGCCCCATCTCGACCTGCTGAAGGCGTTGGGCGCCGATATCCTGGTTTTCGCGGAAACCACGGGGGCGGTGCATGGCGACCCGGCCAGCCCGATGTCGCGGCGGCCGGTATTGGACCCCGCCGGCATGCGGGACTGGTGCAAACGGCTGGGGCAAGTCGGTGACGCGGTGGCCGCCGAAGGTGTCCGTCTCGCCTATCATCATCACATGGGCACCATCGTGCAGGACGGACCCGAGATCGACTGGTTCATGGAACATACGGGCCCCAACGTTTATCTTCTGCTGGATACCGGCCACGCC
>CAXMQC010000508.1:0-3911 GCA_964195285.1 Akkermansiaceae bacterium | reverse complement strand
AGCTTGAAGAGCGCGTGCAGAACTCCAGCCCGGAATACAGGAATTCCGGCAACGTGTTCATCAACCGCCTGATGGGCGCGACCCTCTATTCCTACCCGCATGGCGAGGACGAGGAAGGCGCCGACCGACGCCTGCATGAAATCGCCGACGAATTGAAGAGCAAGGGCCGCCGGCCCTATGTCGTCCCGCTGGCCCCGGGCCACAAACCGCTGGGCGCGTTGGGTTATGTCGATGCGGCGCGGGAAATTCTCGGGCAACTGGCGGAACAGTCGCTGCGCATCGACGAGATCGTCGTCGCGTCCGGCAGCGGGACGACCCATTCTGGGCTGCTGTTCGGATTGCGGGCGCTGGGCAGCACGATCCCGGTAACCGGAATTTGCGTGCGGCGCGCGGCCGCGATCCAGCATGATCGCATCCTTGCCCGGTGCGGCGAGATCGCCGAACTGCTGGGCGTGGCGCCGGCGGTGGGGGCGGCGGATGTTATCACCCGCGACGACTGGCTCGCGCCGGGCTACGGCCAGTTGAATGAACCAGCGGTCCACGCCATCGACCTTGCGGCGCGCAGCGAGGCGCTTGTCCTGGACCCGGTCTATACCGGCAAGGTGATGGCCGCGGCGATGCACCGCGCCAGGGAAACCGGACCGGACCACAACATCATGTTCATCCACACCGGTGGCAACCCGGCATCCTTCGCCTATTCGGGGCCGTTGATCGAAGCCCTGGAGGCATTGAGGGCGCGGGGCGCATCATAAGCCGGCAGATTAGCGTAAAGGGATTAGCATGGCGGAAAACAAAACCCACATCGTCGAAGACCTGGCCACGCTTGAAGCGATCTACGGAACGCCGGCGCCGACGTCGACCGTCAAGGAGGTCGACTACCTTCATCCTCATTACCGCGCCTTTATCGCGGCCGCGCCTTTCGCGACACTCGCCACGAGCGGCCCGGGCGGACTCGACGCGTCGCCGCGCGGCGACAGTCCGGGTTTCGTCCATGTCGAGGACGAAAAGACCCTGATGATCCCGGACCGGCGCGGCAACAACCGCGTCGACAGCCTGCGCAACATCGTCGCCGACCCGCGCGTGGCGCTGCTGTTCCTGATCCCGGGCAGCGGCAATACCCTGCGGGTCAACGGGCGCGCCGAGATCTCGGTCGACCCGGTCCTGCTGGAACGTTTCGCAATGCAAGGCAAACAACCGCGCTCGGTGTTGGTCGTGACGGTCGAAGCGGCCTATTTCCAGTGTGCCCGCGCGATCCTGCGCGCCGACCTGTGGAACCCGGACAAGCATGTCGGCCGCGACGCCCTGCCCAGCATCGGCACGATTCTCTCGGATCTCAGTGATGCCGCCGTCGGTGGCGAAGCCTACGACCGCCAATGGCAGGACCGGGCGAAAGAGACGATGTATTGAGGGATCCTGTTACGGCGGTGGCTCGTCCAGCGGGCCAAGCCAAGTAACGATCCTTTCCCCAATTGGCGTCGCCAGGTCCGGGATTAGTGCCAGTGGAATGAACGAGAGCCGCAGCGTCAGTGTGCCGGCGGGCGCCAATAGCAGCACCAAGAGACCGAACAAGCTGCCGAAGATCGGCAACGGCGACGGTCCGTCATATGCCCGACGCCGCACCCGGTCCACGGCGAATAATACGTTGTAGGCCGTGAATATCAACCACAGCAAGCCAAACACGGCTACCCCGATCCAGCGTTCTATCTCGTACATGCGGGCATCACCTAACCCAAATCCACGCGATAATGATGGGTCGATGTCAGGCAGAGGCTGACACGCCATTCGACGGGGGCGCCGTCGAGCGCGTGCGCAGTGCGGTCGATCTCCAGCAACGGCGTGCCGGGGCTGATATCGAGCAGCTTCGCTTGGCGCTCGTCGGCGGAGACGGCGGCAAGGCGTTCCACCGCGCGGGCGATAGTGACGCCATAGCGTCGTTCATAGAGGTCGTAGAGCGTGTTCGGCAGGTCGCGGATCTCGGCAAGGCCGGCGAACGGCGCATGCGGCAAGGCGATCGTCTCGATGATCGCCGGGCGTCCTTCCAGCAGCCGGGTCCGGCGGATCCTAACCACGGTCTCGCCCCGGCCGATATCCAGCCGTTCGGCCTCCAGCCGCCCGGCCAGTCCCTTGCGCACCGAGATCAATCGGCTTTCAGGCAGGCGGCGCTCGCCATCGGGGCCGACAAGGTGGAAGAAGTGAAACAGTGCGCGGTGATCGTCATGTTCGGCGACGAAAGTACCGCGGCCCTGGCGGCGCACCACCACATTCTCGACCGCCAGCGCGTCCAGCGCCTTGCGCACCGTGCCCTGGCTGACTCCGAATTCGTCGGCCAACTGGAATTCGCTGGGCAGCATCTCGCCCGGCCGCCACTTGCCGGCAATCAACCGCTGCATCATCAGCGCCTTGACCTGGGCATAGAGCGGCTGGGCGCGCGGCGTCTCGACGAATTCACTGTCAGGGGATCCATCCATGCGCCATGATAGCGCATCGCTTGACAACGGGCCATCTTTTATGTCTTATATAAGACTGTAATTATATCAGGGACGCGCGGCGCCCCTGCTTTCCGCACAACAAGACAAGAAAGGGAAGGCTGATGCCTCCGCATTTTCTGGTTCACAATCCCGAGGATTCCGCCGGCGTCATCGTCGTAGAGGACGCGACGACGGGCATGGAACTCGAAGGCTGGGTGATGGATACCGACGAGACCATCCACGTCACCGCGCTCGACGATATCCCGATCGGCCACAAGGTGGCGATGGGCGACATAAAGAACGGCGACACCATCATGAAATACGGCCATGACATCGGCAAAGCCATCGCCGACATCAAAAAGGGCGGGCATTTGCACGTCCATAACGTCAAGACGAAGAGGTGGTAGGCATGGCCAGTCAAAAATTCCAGGGGTACCGCCGCGAGAACGGCCGCGTCGGCATCCGCAACCATGTCATCATCCTGCCGCTGGACGATTTGTCCAACGCCGCCTGCGAGGCGGTCGCCAACAACATCAAGGGCGCCATGGCGATTCCGCATCCCTATGGCCGCCTGCAGTTCGGCGCGGACCTGGAGCTTCACTTCCGTACCCTGATCGGCACCGGCTGCAACCCGAACGTGGCCGCGGTCATCGTCATCGGCATCGAGCCGGGCTGGACCGGCCGCGTGGTCGACGGCATTGCGGCGACCGGCAAGCCGGTGGAGGGATTCGCGATCGAACGCAACGGCGACCACAAAACCATCGAGATGGCGTCGCGCAAGGCCAAGGAATTCGTTCATTGGGCATCCGAGAAACAGCGTGAGGAAGCCGACATTTCCGAGCTCTGGGTCTCGGTGAAATGCGGCGAGTCGGACACCACTTCGGGCCTGGCCTCGAACCCGACGGTCGGCAATGTAATCGACAGGATCGATCCGCTGGGCGCCCATACATGTTTCGGGGAGACGTCCGAGATCACCGGCGCCGAGATGGTTTGCGCCGAGCGCGGCAAGACATCCGAGGCCAGTGAAAAATTCATGAAGACCTTCCAGGCCTACATGGACGAGGTCATCGAACCGCACAAGACCTCGGACCTGTCGGACAGCCAGCCGACCAAAGGCAATATCGAGGGCGGCTTGATCACCATCGAGGAAAAGGCTTTCGGCAATCTGGAGAAGATCGGCAAGAAGACCCAGTATATCGACGTGCTGGAACCGGCCGAGGAGCCTTCGAAGGGGCCGGGCCTGTATTTCATGGATACCTCTTCGGCGGCCGCCGAATGCGTTACCCTGCAGGCCGCGGCCGGTTTCGTAGTGCATTTGTTCCCAACCGGCCAGGGCAACGTCATCGGCAATCCGATCGAGCCGGTCATCAAGCTGACCGCGAATCCACGCACCGCGCGCGAGATGGCGGAGCATGTCGATGTCGACGTTTCAGGTATTTTGCG
>CAXMQC010000507.1:0-2843 GCA_964195285.1 Akkermansiaceae bacterium | reverse complement strand
GTAGATAATCGCCGTGACCCCGGGAATGTCGCGCAACTGCTTCTGGATATGGTCCAACTCGTCGCGGTGATGCACCTTCACACTCGGCGCCCAACCCGCACCGGCGGGATATTTGCCCGGTTCGTCGGTGACCACGACGGTCTTCGCCGCCCCCTCGCCGTAGAGCTGGTTGGTGATCTGCGGCACCGTCATCGGCCCGTCGATCGGTTGGCCCCCGGTCATCGCCACTGCGTCGTTGAACAGGATCTTGTAGGTGATGTTGGCGCCCGAGGCGACGGCCTGGCGTACCGCCATGATACCGGAGTGGAAATAGGTGCCGTCACCGATATTGACGAAGACATGCGGCTCTTCGGTAAACGGGGCCTGACCGGGCCAGGTCACCCCCTCGGCGCCCATTTGGGGGAAGGTTTCGGTGCGCAGGTCCATCCATTGCGCGATGTTGTGACAGCCGATGCCGGCCAGGGCGCGACTGCCATCGGGTACCTTCGTGGAGGTGTTATGCGGACAGCCGGAACAGAAATAGGGGATGCGGGCCGGCGCGGGATTCATGGAGTCCAGGGCCTTTTCCTTGGCCTCCAGAAAGGCCAGCCGTTCCTCGATATGCGGGCTGGTATGAAAACGCGCGATGCGTTTCGCGATGACGCGGGCGATCCGCGCCGGGGTCAACGCGCCGGCCGAGGGCAGTATCCATTCGCCTTCCTCGTCGAACTTGCCGATGATCCGCGGGCGCACCGCCGCGTCCCAGTTATAGAGCTGTTCCTTCAACTGGTTTTCGATTACCGCGCGCTTTTCCTCGACGACGAGAATCTCCTCGAGCCCCTCGCAGAAGGCGCGCGCGCCTTCCGACTCCAGCGGCCAGACCATGGCGACCTTGTAGACGGTCAGGCCGATCTCGGCCGCATAGGCCTCATCGATGGCCAAATCGTCGAGCGCCTGGCGCACGTCCAAATAGGATTTACCGGTGGTGACGATGCCGAACCGCGGTTTTGGGCTGGCGATCGCAACGCGGTCCAGTTTGTTGGCCCGCGCAAAGGCGACCGCGGCATACAGTTTGTACCGGTGCAGCCGGTATTCCTGGTCGTTGGGCGGGTCGGGCCAGCGGATATTCAGCCCGCCCCCCGGCATCTCGAAATCTTCCGGCGTCACGATACTCAATCGCAGCGGGTCGATTTCCACGGATGCCGAGGTTTCGACCGTCTCGGCCACGGTCTTGAACCCGACCCAGCAACCGGAATAGCGCGACATCGCGAAACCGAAGAGTCCGAGATCGATGACGTCCTGCACGCCGGCCGGATTCAGGACCGGCATGCTGGCGTCGGCGAAGGCGTGGTCGGACTGATGCGGCAGGGTCGAGGAGCGGCAGGTATGGTCGTCTCCAGCCAGCGCCAGCACACCGCCGTAAGGCGCGGTGCCGGCATTGTTGGCATGTTTCAGCGCATCGCCCGACCGATCGACGCCGGGGCCCTTGCCGTACCACATGCCAAAGACGCCGTCGTATTTCGCGCCGGGGAACAGGCCGACCTGCTGGCTGCCCCAGATGGCGGTGGCGGCCAGGTCCTCGTTGACGCCGGCCCTGAAGTGGATGTGGTTCTTTTCGAGAAATTCCGCGGCACGCCACATGGCGGTGTCCAGCCCGCCCAGCGGGGAGCCGCGATAACCGGAAATGAAACAAGCGGTATTCAGCCCCGCGGCCACGTCGCGCTGGCGCTGCAGCATCGGCAGGCGGACCAACGCCTGGGTGCCGGTCAGATAGACCCGGCCGGACTCCAGCACATATTTGTCGTCGAGCGTTACCTGCTTCAGACGCATTCCCGCGATCTCTCTTCCGGCGCTGCCAAATCCCGCGAATTATTTATCGTGAACAAGAGGGTACAGCTTGCGCCGCCAATTTCAATCGGTCTGATGATATAGTCCGGTTTTTCGCAACAAGACAGGCGCCGATCGATTGGTGAGGCTACGATTGTTGCCGCGGCGGCGCAGCATGCGCATCATACTTGCCGGCAATTCCCTCAGAGCAGGTTGTCCACCCAGCTTTGCGTGCCCTCGGGCCGTCGCACCTCGATATGATCGACAACGTCCTTGACCCCCTTGACCGAGCGCGCGATTTCCAGCGCCCTGTCCCGCTCATTCTGGCTATTCGCGCGACCAAACATATAGGCGACCCCATTTACGCTGTGCCATCGCAAATTGAAGGAATTGATCTTGGTCGATTCCCGCAGGCTGGCCTTCAGCCGGTTTTCGATCGACAAGTCCTCAGCCTTATCGCGCAAGCTGGAATTCTCCAATACATGGATTTCATTGATAATTTTGCCGACGCTCTCGGCTGAGGCCGCAACGGTTCCAGCGGTCTCCTTGGCTTCCGGGGCAATGACGGTGCCGGTCAACAGAACATTTTTCGCATAGACGTCGACTGTCACATTTTTTAGCGAGCCGACATCCTGCTCGACGAAGGCCGACAGGATATCGCCGCGAATTCGGTCGTCCTCCTGCTTGGCCTGCTCGCTGCGGTCCTCACTGATCGTGGTCGGATCCTCGTGGAATATCGGGATATAGATATCGCAACCCGTCACCGCAAACAGCATGGCGGCTACAAAAAACGATCCAAGGCGGCGGGCCATTAACATAGTGCAATCCATCCTTTCATGCGGCGGTCGACGGGAAACCGGTCCGTCGATACTGCTTCAGGCAGTATATAGCGCATTTAGGGCATCGCCGAATGTGGCTTTTATAACATGGCGGCGAATTTTCAGGCTAGGCGTCAGCATTTCGTTATCGATGGTGAAACCTTCGGCGGCAAGCACAAATCGGCGCACCCGCTCTGGCGCCGTCAGTTTGGCATTCAC
>CAXMQC010000506.1:0-4974 GCA_964195285.1 Akkermansiaceae bacterium | reverse complement strand
CGAACAGCTGGTCGCCGCCTTCCGTCATCTGGCCAAGGGCGACGGTTAGAGAATTTCACGATTAACCGGCGCCGGCCCTCTCCCCCACCCCGTTCAGCCCATGCGCCAGACCCGTAGCCGCGGGTCCAACAGGTCGCGCAGCCCGTCGCCCAGCAGGTTGAGGCCAAGGACCGCCAGGGCGATGGCAAGGCCGGGGAAAATCGCCTGGCCCGGGGCGATGAACATGAAGGTCTGGGCCTCGTTGAGCATGCGGCCCCAGCTTGGGTTCGGCGGCTGCACACCGAGTCCCAGATAGCTCAAGCCGGCCTCGGCCAGGATCGCCACGGCGAACTGGATGGTGCCCTGTACGATAAGCACGCCGGAGATGTTGGGCAGCACATGCTGGACGGCGATGCGCCACGGGCCCTTGCCGATCGCCAGCGCCGCCTTGACGAAGGCGCGGCCCATGATCTGCAGCGCCGCGCCGCGCGCCAGCCGCGCGAACACCGCAATGTTGAAGATCCCGACCGCGATGATGGCGTTGATCCCGCCCGGCCCGGCCAGGGCGGCGATCAGCACCGCCGTCAGGACGGCGGGGAAGGCGAAGGTCAGATCGGTGGCGCGCATCACCAGATCCTCGACGAGGCCGCGCCGCAAGGCCGCGATCAGCCCCAGCGGCAGGCCGAGCAGCAGACCGATGCCGACCGCGGCCAGCCCAACGGCCAGCGCGTTCTGGGCCCCCAGCATGATCATCGAGAGCGTGTCTCGCCCGAAATGATCGGTGCCGAACCAGTGCGCGAGCGACGGCCCGCGCAGCTTGCTCGCGATATTCATCTCCAGCGCCGGCCAGGGCGTCCAGACCAGCGAGACCAGCGCCGCCAGCAGCACCGACCCGACCAGCAGGGCGCCAAGCGCGAACCCCTTGTGGCCGGCGGCTGCGCGCAATACCGCGATCATACTTCCACCCTCGGGCGCGGGTCGATCACCGCATAGAGCATATCGACCAGGAAGTTCACGACCACGACCATGCCGGCGAGGATCAGCACCGCGTCCTTGACCACGATGACGTCGCGCTGGAAGATCGCCTGCAGCACCAGGCGCCCCAGCCCCGGCAGGGTGAAGACGTTCTCGATGATCACCGCGCCGGCCAGCAGGAAGGCGAATTGCAGCCCCATGATGGTGGTCACCGGGATCAGCGCATTGCGCAGCACATGACGCCACATCACCGACCGCCAGCCCAGCCCCTTGGCCCGCGCCGTGCGCACATAGTCCTCGCCCATGGTCTCCAGCACCGCCGAGCGCGTGACCCGCGCCAGGATCGCCGATTCGGTCAGCGCCAGCGCCAGCGCCGGCAGGGTCAGCGCATGCAGGGCCGCGACCGGGCCGGCGTCCCAGCCCGGAAAGCCGCCGGCCGGCATCCAGCGCAGCCATACCGCGAAGACCAGGATCAGCAGGATCGCAAACCAGAAATTGGGAATCGCCAACCCGACCTGGGCGAACCCCATCACCCCGTAATCGCCCAGCCGGCCGCGCCGGGTGGCGGCATACATGCCGAGCGGGATGGCGATCATCGTCGACAGGACGAAGGCCATCAGCGCCAGCGGCGCGGTCACCGCCAGCCGCTCGGCGATCAGCTCGGCCACCGGCACGTCATAGGTATGGCTGATGCCAAGATCGCCGGTGAACAGACCGCCGATCCAGGCGATGTAGCGCACATGCGCCGGCCGGTCGAGGCCAAGCTGGCTGCGCAAGGCGGCCAGCGTATCTTCGCGCGCCTCGGTGCCGAGCATGACCTCGGCGACATCGCCTGGCAGGACCTCGAGCACCAGAAAGACCACCAGCGACACCGCGAACAGCGTCAGGATCAGGCCAAGCAGGCGGCGCGCGAGGAAGGTCAGCATGAGGCATGCTACGGCGACTCGCCCGCGCGATCAATCGCCCCCGCTTGCACGGCGGGCCGCGATGGCGACGCCAATACGGGCCGCGGGCGCGGATCGATGATACGGTGGCCGTGGCAGGTGTGATTTATTCTGATGGGACCGGTCGGTGAACGAGGAAAATACATTGCAAATACACGAACGCTACGACCTCACTAAGGTTATCAACGCGGCTGGATCTTTCACTCCCTTGGGGGTTTCTCGATCGTCTGCAGGGGTCTGCCGGACCGCCGCCGAAGCCCTGTCGGAATTCTTTGTCATGGACGAGCTTCAAGACGCCGCCGGCGCAGCCCTTGCCCGGATGACGGGCGCTCAGGCCGGGGCCGTAACACACTGCGTGGCGGCCGGAATTACGCTTTCTGTTGCAGCCGCAATGGCTGGCAGCGACCCGGAACGGGTGGCGGCATTGCCGGATACAAGCGGCCTACCCAGCAAGGTGGTTCTGCCGGCGGGTCACACCGTCGACTATGGGCATTCGATCCTTCAGGATGTGCGGCTGGCCGGCGCAACCCCTGTCATTGCAGGGGCTGGAGAACGATGCGCCATTGCCGACATCGATGCGGAACTGGCGCACCCGCAAACCGCCTGCCTGCTTCTCGTATCATCACGGCTCGTTCGGGGCGAGCCGGTCGACCTCTCGGAGGCCGTGGCGGCGGCACATCGCCGAGGTGTTCCGGCCATAATTGATGGCGCAGCGCAAGACATGCGGGTCCGCGAGCTCGTCGCAACGGGCGCGGATCTCGTGCTCGTCAGCGCACACAAATATCTTGCATCCCCAACGGCGGGGTTGGTGATTGGAACGCGCGAATTGGTCGCGGCGGTTCGGGCCCACGAGAAAGGCATCGGCCGCTCCATGAAACCCAGCAAGGAAGGCATCTGCGGCGTCTTGGCGGCGATCGAGGAGCGAGACTCGCTGGATGTGGCGGCGTGGCGGCAGACGCAGGAAGACAAGGTGGCCTTCTTTGTCGAGCGAACGAACGGGCTGCCCGGCGTCAGCGCGGCCGCCGTCGCCGATTCTGCCGGAATGCCTTTTACCAGGGCCTACCTGGAAATAGATTCTGCGCAAACAGGCAGGGACGCCGCAGCCATAGCCCGTGCGTTGAAGTCGGGATCACCGTCAATCTGGACCATCGAACACGGCCTGGGTGATGGGCAACTCATTTTGGAGCTTGTGTCCCTGGACAGGGCGGAAATCGAAACAGTGATTGCCCGGCTGACCGAAATTATAGTTGCCTGAGATGTGGGCTTATCGTGAATCGTTGCCGTCCAGCCTATAACAAGCTTCGCTAACAATGACCCCTTTGATGGGGCTTTTTCAGCGAGCCTTGGTATCAGAGGCCGAGAACCGCCCCCAGGCGGCCTCTGTCGCCCACCAGATGAGCTTGCCGCCAACCAGGATGACCGTGCCCAGTATCCACCAGCCATAGGGGCCGAGCGGCAGCAGGCCGAGGCCGAGCAGCAGTACGGGAACAATCAGGGCCAGGTAGAACGGGCCGGTGAAGCGGCAATGGGTGCGCCCACAGCGCCGCGCATTGATCAGGCAGGCCGATCCCATCCAGGCCAGGGCGAGGGCCCAGACCGCCGTGCGCGCCGGCACATCGGCAAAGGCGCTGGCGATAATGGCGAGCAACGGCAGGCCCCAGACCAGCCCGAAGCTGCGGAGATCGCCGGCCCAGTCTTGTCCGGCATTTTGGGGTGGGCCGGTCATGACCGGCTATCCGGCACAGCACGACAGTTTGGAAACATCCATGTCGAACGTCTGCGCGGCGAGCTTCAGACCTTCGACCGTGGTGAGATAAGGAAAGACCATCTCGCCGAGCTCCGTGAAGGTCAGGCCCTGCCCGATGGCAAGAGCCGCCGTTTGAATGGCGTCGGCGCCCTCCGGGGCCAGAATGTGCGCCCCAATCAACTTGCTCGTCGCGCCGTCGGCAACAAGCTTGATCAGCCCGCGCGTATCCCGGGCGGCGAGCGCGCGCGGTACATTATCGAGAGAGAGCGTCGACGTCCTTACAGCAATTTTTTGCGACCGGGCGGCTGCCTCGGTAAGGCCGACGCTGGCCACCTGCGGGTCGGTGAAGACAACCGCCGGCATGGCCAGATTATCATAGCTTCGCCTGTCGCCGTTCATGGCGTTGAATGCAGCGATTTTCGCGCCGTAAGCCGCCATATAGACGAACTGATCGCGCCCGGTGACATCGCCGGCGGCATAGACGCCGGCCCTGGTCGTGCGCATCCGGTCGTCCACCGCGATTCCACCGTTCGGCTGCAGCGCCACGCCGGCCTCTTCCAGGCCCAACCCGCCGGTGTTGGCCTTGCGCCCGGCGCTCAACAGAATGCGCTGCGCTTCAATGGTTTCGGTCGAGCCGTCGATGGTTACCGACAGCGCGACGCCGGCATCCTGGGTCCGGATGCTTTCATAGTCGCCGACGCGCTGCATGGTAATGGCTTCTTCCTCGAAAAAACCGGCCAGAGCCTGGCTGATTTCGGGCTCGGCTTCCGGCAAAAGCCGGCTGCGGAACAGGATCGTGACCTCGACACCGAGGCGCGCAAACATCTGCGCCAGTTCGCAACCGATGTAACCGCCGCCAATCACGATGAGGGATTCGGGCAGGCTTTCAAGCTCGAACGCCGATGTGCTGGTCAAATAGGGCACAGCCTCGATGCCGGAAATCGCCGGCACGAATTCATGCGAGCCGGTGGTGATGATGACTTTGTCGGTATCGACCTGCTGGTCGCCTATCGTGACACCGCCATTCGCCAGCCGGGCCTGTCCTTCCAGGTAGGCGACCCCGTTATAGGCCGGCAGCAGGTCGATGTATTTGGCCTGCCGAAGCGATGTGACAAGCTCGTCCTTTTGCGCCCGCAGCGCGTTCCAGTCCTTCAGGCGCGCCTCGGCCTCGATCCCGGCAAAGCGGGGGGCTGTATTGGCGTGATGAACAGCCTCGGCGGCGCGGATCAGTGCCTTGGACGGCACGCAGCCAACATTGATGCAAGTACCGCCGATCGTGCCGTGACCGATCAGGGCGACCTGCGCGCCTTGGTCGGCCGCCGTGATCGC
>CAXMQC010000505.1:0-2890 GCA_964195285.1 Akkermansiaceae bacterium | reverse complement strand
GTCCACGATCGACTAATTCCGCCACGCCGTCGACATGCCCCGACACAATATGGCCGCCCAACTCGTCGCCAAGACGCAGTGAACGTTCTAGATTGATACGATGCCCCGATTGCCAGTCATCCAGCGTGGTTTTGTCCAGTGTCTCGGCGGAAACATCCACCGCGAACCAATTCTCGCCCTTTTCCACGACAGTCAGGCAGGCGCCCGAACAGGCGATCGACGCGCCAATGGCGACCTCGTCCATCGGGAAGCTGGTTTCAATTTCGAAACGCACCCCTTTCTGCAATGGCCCGCGCAAGCGAAGCCGGCCAACATCCGTGATCAATCCCGTAAACATGCCGTTACTCTATACCAATGCTCGTTGATAGCATTCCAGAACGTCGTCACCGACAGTACGCAAATCGACACGCCGGAATCGGCGCATCATCGTCAATGCATCCACGCCGTAAGCCGCCACGGCGGAAATGCCGTCGCCCCCCATCACACCGGAAGCCCGGAACCAGCGCAGCCGGTCAACCAAATCAGCCCGCATCAGGCTGGCCGCCAAATGTCCACCGCCTTCGACCAACACGCGAGTCAAACCCGCGCCGCCCAAGGCCTGGAACATCGCCACCGGACCGGGATAACCGTCAGGCGCCTCGCTAACCTCGATGACCCGCACACCACAATCCTCGAACGCCTGGCGCCGGATGGTGTCTCCGCCCGCGACGGTGATCAGCCAAGTCGGAATTTCCGTCGCGGTGGCGACGAGGTTGCTGGTCAGCGGCAGGTGCAATCTCGCATCGACGACGATTCGTACCGGCGATCGGTCTTCCAGCCCGGACAAACGGCAGGTCAATGACGGGTCGTCGACCAGCGCGGTACCGATACCCACCATAATGGCGTCATAGCGGGCACGTAGCATATGGCCACGCGCCCGCGCAGGTTCACCGGTAATCCAGCGGCTCTTGCCGGTATGGGTCGCGATACGGCCATCCAGCGTTGTGGCCAATTTCAACGTTACCATTGGCCTTCCAACACTCTCGCGCAACAGGTAGCCGGCGTTCAGCGCCTGCGCCTCGTCGCGTAATAGTCCGGTCGCCACGGCAACGCCCGCATCGCGCAGCCGCGCCATTCCTCCACCCTTTACCCGTGGGTCAGGGTCTTCCATCGCGGCAACCACCCCTGTAACACCCGCCTCGATCAATGCGTCGGCGCATGGCGGGGTCTGCCCGTGATGGGCACAGGGTTCCAGGGTAACATAGGCGGTAGCGCCCTTGGCGGCGGCGCCGGCCCTGTTCAGCGCCTCGGTTTCCGCATGTGGGCGCCCGCCGGACTGGGTCCAGCCGCGCCCGACCACCTGGCCTCGCGTGCCAACCAGCACACAACCGACAGCAGGGTTGGGCCAGACCAGACCGAGCCCGCGGCCCGCAAGGGCCAGCGCGGTGTGCATGGAAGCTACGTCGTCAGTTGTTTTCGACACTTAGCTCGTCGGTAATGAAGGCTTCGAAATCCTTGGCTTCGCGGAAATTCCGGTACACCGAAGCGAACCGCACATAGGCTACCTGATCCAGGGTCGCAAGCGCCTCCATGACCAGCTCGCCGATGGTCTCGCCACGAATTTCGCTCTCGCCGGCGCTTTCCAGCCGGCGCACGATTCCGTTGATCACGCGGTCTACGCGGTCCGGATCTACCGCGCGCTTGCGCAGGGCGATCATGATCGATCGGGCCAATTTATCGCGGTCGAATACCTCGCGCTGTCCACCCTTTTTCAAAACCGTCAGTTCGCGCAACTGGACCCGCTCGAAGGTCGTAAATCGAGCTCCGCAACCCGTACAGAAACGCCGTCGCCTGATCGCAGAGTTATCTTCGGTCGGGCGCGAATCCTTGACCTGGGTATCGTCGTGCCCGCAAAATGGCCAGCGCATCCTTCCGTCCCCCTTTTATTTTCAATTCAATCCCGAATAAATCGGGAAATTCCGGCAGAGTTCCTCGACCCGTCCCCGGATCAATGCCTCAACCGAGCTATTATCTTCGCGATTGGCGACGAGCCCATCCAGCACTTCGACGATCATTTCGCCGACCTGCCGGAATTCGGACTTACCGAAACCTCGCGTCGTCGCGGCCGGCGTCCCAAGGCGGACGCCGGATGTCACCATTGGCTTCTCCGGGTCAAAGGGCACGCCGTTCTTGTTGCAAGTTATGGAAGCGCGCTCCATACTTTCTTCTGAAATATTGCCGGTTAGCCCCTTGGGGCGTAAATCCACAAGCATCAAATGCGTGTCGGTCCCGCCCGACACAATATCCAGGCCACCTTCTACAAGCGTCGCGGCCAGGGTCTTCGCATTCTCGGCAACAGCTTGGCTGTAGGTCCTGAACTCGGGTGTCAGCGCTTCACCGAAGGCAACCGCCTTGGCCGCGATCACATGCATCAGCGGCCCACCTTGTAGGCCCGGGAAAACAGCTGAATTGATTTTCTTGCCGATGTCCTCGTCGTTAGAAAGGATCATGCCGCCACGCGGGCCACGGAGTGTCTTATGTGTTGTTGTGGTGACGATATCGGCATGGGGCAGCGGGCTGGGATGAACCCCGGCCGCCACCAACCCAGCAAAATGCGCCATATCGACCATGAACAACGCACCGACGGAATCGGCGATCTGGCGAAACCGTGGGAAATCGATGATCCGCGGATAAGCCGAGCCGCCGGCAATGATCAGTTTCGGCTTGTTCTCATTGGCCAGCCTCTCAACCTCGTCATAATCGATCTGGGCTGTATCCTCGCGCACGCCATATTGCACTGCGTTGAACCACTTACCTGACAATGCCGGCGGTGCGCCATGGGTCAAATGTCCACCGGCAGCCAACGACAATCCCATGATGGTGTCGCCTGGCTTGACCAGCGCCATCATCA
>CAXMQC010000504.1:0-2953 GCA_964195285.1 Akkermansiaceae bacterium | reverse complement strand
CCGGCCGGCGCTGCCGACTTCGCCGATGCAATGGATTTGCGCGTCACGGCCGAATTCACCGATGTTCTTGGCGACGCGGATGTACAGGCGGTCTTCCTGACGACGCCGCATGCCTACCATGCCGACCAGGTCGTCCAGGCGGCGCGGGCTGGCAAGCATGTGTTCGTCGAAAAGCCGCTGGCGTTGAACCGGGCCGACGCGGAACGTGCCGTGTCCGCCTGTGCAAAAGCGGGGGTCGCGTTGGGCATCGGCCATGAGCGTCGGTTCGAGCCGGCGCTAATCGAGATCGAGCGAATGGTCGAGGAGGGCGAGCTTGGGACGATCATGCATGCCGAGGCCAATTTCAGCCACGACTCCATGTCAAAACTGGACCCCGGCAACTGGCGACTCTCGCCGGAACATGCGCCGGCGGCTGGCATGACCGCCATGGGAGTCCACCTGACGGATTCACTGATCGGCATGCTGGGGCCGGTGGAACATGTTTACGCCGAAACAGCGCGGCGGGTCATGGAGGCGCCAGGCGGGGATGTTGTCTCGGCGCATCTGCGGTTCGGGAGCGGGGTTACCGGTTATGTCAATTCGATAATGGCGACGCCTCTCTTCATGCGGCTGCAGGTCTTCGGTTCGGACGCATGGGTCGAAGCGCGCGACAGGGTGCGGCCGGAGGCGGAGGGGATGGTCCAATTCACGGTTTGCCGGGCCGGGGCTGAACCCGAGACCCGGGAGATCGCGTCGATCGACGCCGCGCGGGCCAATATCGAGGCCTTCGCCCGGGCCGCCGCGGGCGGCGCGCCCTACCCTGTTCCACGGGACGAAATGATCCATAACGTCGCGGTGCTGGAGGCGATCGTTCATTCCTGCGAAACCGGGACTGTTTGTCGGATACCCTGAATTTTCCGAGAGAATTCATGGCGCGCATTCCGTCATTCCGAAAAAAATGCGAGCCCGGCTAGGCGGTGATGTACTGTACATTGGTCGCTCAGGGAGAAGGAAATCCATGCCCCCCATATCCATGCGTTTCGGCGGCTACCAGGCGCCAGTTTCCGTGCATAGCCGGGCCTCGGTGATCCTTAAGCAAGAGATCGAGACAAGACTTGGCGACGCGGTTGAATTTGAAATCGACGGTAATATCGTCGCGCGCGGCCACAAGGCCTCGGAGTTGCTCACCAGGGTTGAGAGTGGCGAGTTGACCATGTGTTACTTCTCGACCAGCTACTTGGGAAAACGGGTGCCTGAGCTCACCATCCTCGACTTGCCCTTCATGGTGACCGACCGGCAGCGCGCCTATGCGGCTCTGGACGGTGAAATAGGCGCTGTTTTCAAGGAAAATCTGGCGGCCTGTTCGGATTATAAAATTCTGGATTTCTGGGATAACGGCTTTCGGCATTTTTCCAACAAGGTGAGGCCGATCCGGCGGCCGGAAGACTGCAAGGGCCTGCGCATCCGCAACCTGTTCAGCGAGTTGCATATCCGCACGTTCGAATTATTGGGATTCGATGCGATCACAATGGACGTGCGGGACCTTGTGCCCGCGGTGCGGAACGGGACCGTCGATGCACAGGATAACCCGCTGACAAATATCAGGAATTTTGGATTCCTTGAACATCATGAATCGATCACGCTGACCGGACATTTTTTCGGTTCCGCGGCCTTGTTATGCCACGCGCCGAGCTACAATTCCTGGAGCGACGAGGTCCGCGACGCGGTCGAGGCGGCGGCCCGGGTGGCGACGCTGGCTCAACGCGGTTTTGCGTCCGCCGCGGATGAGGAAGTCCTGGCCGGTATCGATCCGGCGCAAAACGAGATCATCCGATTGACCGACGACGAACGCGCGGCATTTGTCGAGGCCGTCGCGCCATTGGTCCGCGAACAGCGGGAACGCTTCGGCGAAGATCTTCTCTCCACCCTGGCAGGCTGAACTGGAACCGCCGCTCATGAACGACATCCCGAATGACCCCTGCCTGATTTCACCGGATCGCCTCAAGAAATTTGCCGCCGACGCCTTAACGGCGACCGGCATCCCGGCCGCGGACGCGGCGATCATTGCACGACTGGTGGTCGAGGCCGACCTAAGTGGCGCCGACGGGCACGGCATTTTCCGGCTGCCGCAATATGTCCGGCGTATTCGGGCTGGCGGCATAAACACGCAACCCGACATCCGGCTTATCCATGACAATCCGTCGGCCGCACTGGTCGATGGCGACAACGGCATGGGGCATCTGGTGCTGCACAAGGCGGCCGAGACCGCCATCGCCAAGGCCGAGCTCAATGGCGCCGCCTGGGTCGGGGTGCGCAACGGCAATCATGCCGGGGCGGCGTCGACCTATGCCCGGCTGCCTCTGGAACGCGACATGGTCGGGTTATACATCGCGGTGGGTAGCGCCAACCACTTGCCGCCCTGGGGTGGGGTGGAAATGCTGTTGAGCACGAACCCGATTGCCGTCGCTATTCCGGCCATGGAAGAGCCGCCGATCGTATTGGACATGGCCACCACCGTCGCGGCCTACGGCAAGGTCAAGACCGCCGCTCAACGCGGCGAGCAAATGCCTGAAGGCTGGATGATCGACCGCGAGGGCAAGCCGCTGACCGACCCGGCGAAGGCGAATGAGGGATTTCTGCTGCCGATCGGCGGCTACAAGGGTTATGGGCTGGCCCTGATCTTCGGGCTTTTGGCCGGAACCCTGAACGGCGCGGCCATGGGGCGCGACGTGGTGGACTTCAACGCGGACGACGAGACCCCGACCAACACGGGACAGGCGATCCTGGTGATTTCACTGAAAGCGTTCGGCGAACCGGAGGTCATCAGACGTCAGGTCGATGAGGTTGCCCGAACCATGCGCAGCTCGCCCCTGCTTCCCGGCGCCGATCCCATCCGAGTACCCGGTGAGGTGAGTCACGAACGTCGACAAGAGCGCGAGGAAAAGGGCCTGCCCCTGCCCTCGCCGCTGGTCGC
>CAXMQC010000503.1:0-12688 GCA_964195285.1 Akkermansiaceae bacterium | reverse complement strand
AAAATTTGGTGTCATATGACTCCGTTGCGCAATGACTTTTTATTGTGTTATAGTTTTGTATTACTACTTTTAGTTGCTTTTTATCCTACAATTGGCAAAGGCCTTTACAAATTGGCCGCAGACCACGCCTTTAAGAACCAGGAACTCTGGGTAGGAAACTCATGCCACTCTATCTGATACCCCTGCCAAAAACCGAGAACGAAACCTCGGTGATGCCCTGGCAAAGTATGGGCGGGAAGGCCTTCGAGCCGGATGACCCGGAATCCATGGAATATCTGCAAGACCTGCATACTCGAATGCAGCAAGAAATTCGCCCAGAGAAGCGTACTTTTCTGACGCCTGTATTCGCGCTGTTCGGCATCCACTATCCAGGAGAGAACCCCACGGTAACGAAATTTCGAAAACGCTGGGGGCGTTTATTCGAGGAAATCCTCGCCGAAGCCACCGCTTCGCCGGACGACTTCATGGTTAAGCAATACGACCCTCAGCTTCTGGAAGGAACTGAGTATATTTTCAGGCTGGAGGACGACTTCCCCTGGTTTCCCTTATACGCCCTCTACGACTTCGATGGGCCGGACGGAGAACCGAGGACCAATGACGTTGTCGTGGGCGACGAGGGCGCGGAACTGGCATTTTTTGGCTTCGAAGGCGAAGGGCCGAAGCAGCCGGATGAGATGAGGCGCGTCGCGGATATATTCGAAAAGGCAGCGGCGAACTACCAACCGGAAGAAGGTGACGAACACCCCGAGGCAAGCGTGTTTGCTACCCGTGCCGCCGTCGAGTGGCTACGCTTCTGGGCCGATCGCGGGCATCCCTGCGAATCCCAGCGGCTGATGTGGTCGGGCCAAGGCTGCTACCGTATCGAGGTCGGGTAACGCGGCCCTTCGCGCTCGCAGCAATTCGACGAACGTTCACCGTGATTGAAGCTCCGCCGGCAGGATACGACCGCATCAACGCGTCGCGTCGCCCCAACCGTTGCGCGCACGCCTCCCCTCCCCTAAAATCGCGCGCGTATTGCCACGAGGATTCTGCTCATGACCACCGGTCCAACCCACCCCACGCTCGGCGCCTTTCCCGCGGCCCGCATGCGGCGCAACCGGACAAACGATGCGGTGCGCAGGATGGTCGCCGAAAACACGCTTTCCCCGGACGATTTCATCTGGCCGGTTTTTGCGCTGGAGGGTGACGGGCAGCGCGAGGCCGTGGCCTCGATGCCGGGGGTGGAGCGGCTGTCGGTGGATTTGCTGGTCGAAGCCGCGAAGGAGGCCTTCGGGCTCGGCATCCCGGCGCTGGCGATCTTCCCGGTGGTGGATCCGGCAACGAAGACCGACTTGGCCGAGGAATCATACAATCCCGACAATTTGATGAACCGGGCGGTTCGCGCCGTGCGCGCGGCGCTGCCCGAAATGGTGTTGGTCTGCGACGTGGCGCTAGACCCCTACACCAGCCACGGTCATGACGGTCTGATCGTCGACGGCGAGATCGTCAACGACGAGACGGTCGAGGTGCTGTGCCGCCAGGCGCTGGCCCAGGCCGAGGCCGGCTGCGACACCATCGCGCCGTCGGACATGATGGACGGGCGCATCGCCGCGATCCGCGCGGCGCTGGACGGCGCCGGATACCAGAACACCCGCATCATGGCCTACGCGGCGAAGTTCGCCTCCGCTTTCTACGGCCCGTTCCGCGACGCGGTGGGATCGAAATCCGCGCTGAAGGGCGACAAGCGCACCTACCAGTTGGATCCGGCCAACTCGGATGAGGCCCTGCGCGAGGTCGCCAAGGATATCGCCGAGGGCGCCGACATGGTGATGGTCAAGCCCGGCATGCCCTATCTGGATATCGTGCGGCGCGTCAAGGATGCCTTCGGCGTGCCGACCTTCGCCTATCAGGCCAGCGGCGAATATGCGATGCTGATGGGTGCGGCGGAGCGCGGCTGGCTGGATGGGGAAATGGCCATGCCGGAAGCCCTGATGGCCTTCAAACGCGCCGGCGCCAACGGCATCCTGACCTACGCGGCCGTCGACATGGCGCGCAAGATGGCAGGGTAGAAACTCGCGACGGTTATGGCAGGGTTCTACGACATCTATGTCCTGAGCGGTGACCGTTCGAAAGCAACCGTCATCCAATTCCTCGAACGGTTTCTGCCGGAACGAGAGGAAGTGGCGGACGAATATCCTGTTCCACGATATAGCGATACACCGGAAGTCTATTTGGATACAGCCGACGAACTCCTGACCTATCTCGAACACCATTCCGACGAACCTCACTCGATTTACTGGGCCTCTCAGGTTTCGGGCGATCCGCGATTCGCCATGCTATTCGCGACCGTCGACGGTCACGCCATCTACGGACTGTCCGTCGATGGAAACGAACAGGAATTTCTGGCGAATCTGATGACCTTCCTGAATTCGGCGACTGGCTATATCGACTTCGAGAACCCACCATCGGACAGCGCGCCTGAATTCGAGAAGAAGGTAGTTGACGGCGTAAAGTAACTGGCCACTGCTACGCCCGGCACGGCAGCATGTATCCCGCCAGCGCCTCGAAAGGACGGGAAGTCTATGGTTATGTCTGCCCCACTATCCCGCGAGCCAGTCTCTCACGATGGCGATCTGGTCGGCGGGCATCAGCGACGGGGCGTGGCCACAGCCGGCGATATCCACCGCTTCGCAAGCCGGGCTGCTGGCCTTCATCCGCGCCACCGTCTCCGGCAACAACAGGTCGCTCTCGGCGCCGCGCAGCACCAGCACCGGGCATTTTACCTGCTCCCAGATGTCCCACATGTCCACATCCTCCGGCCCGTCGGGACTGAAGGCGGCCTTGGCGATCGCCGGATCGTAGGCCAGCCCGACGCCGCCGCCCTCCAGCGGCCTTTGGCTATGGGTCGCCAGATGGCGCCATTCCTGGTCGCTCAACGGGCCGAAGCTGGCATGGATATTCCGGATATGAGCCTCCAGCCCGTCCAGATCGGCGAAATGCGGATCGGCCCCGACGTAGCTCCGGATACGACCCAGGAAGGCCTTGGGGATGAACGGGCCGATATCGTTCAGCACCAGCCGCCGGATCGGGCTGCCGGGCCGCGCTGCCAGCATCATCCCGATCAGCCCACCCATCGAGGTCCCGACCCAATCCACCTGCTCTACCTCAAGCCGGGCCAACAGGACGGCAGCGTCAGCGAGATACTGCGCAAAGCCATAACCGGTGTGATCCGCCAGCCAGTCACTCTTGCCGCGCCCGACCACATCCATCGAGGCGACGCGGTATAGATATTCCATCGTGGCGGCCAGATAATCGAAGTCGCGCGAATTGCGCGTCATGCCGTGAACACAGACCCGCGTGGGCCGCCCCGCCGCCCCGCCCCACTCGGTATAGGCGACCTTGTGGAATCCCTGAGGACCAAGGCAGGACAGATATTTTTGCGTCATCGTCATTGCAGGCGATTCTCCGTGCCAGTTATGCGCCGGACGGTTATACCAGGGACCGCTTTGGTAGCCGGCATTGCCGGGCAGGGGAAGAACAAATGACTGATCGTGCGCGGGGAATAGTACTGGTCATGACCGCCTCCATCTTCTGGGGGCTGGAGCCCTTGTGGGTGCGCATGGTTAGCGCCGGCGACTGGCAGATCCTGTTCTGGAGCGGCGGTCTGATGGCGGCCGGGATGTTCGCCTGGCTGGCCCGCGTGCACGGCCGCAACTTGCTGCGCAGCATACTCGATACCGGCCGCCCCGGGCTGGTCGCGGTGATAACCCTGACGCTGGCCTATAGCGGCTATATCCTGTCGCTGAACCGCACCACGGTCGCCAACACGGTCGTGTTGCTGGCGACCGCGCCCCTGATCGCCGCCCTGTTGGGCCGGATATTCCTGGGCGAGCGGCTGCGCCGGCACACCCTGCTGGCGATGTTCCTTGCCTTCGCCGGGGTGTTGACCATGGTCTCTAAATCGATCGGCAGCATCCAGTTGACCGGCGACCTGATTGCGCTGGCGACGGGCGCCTGTTTCGCCATCAATATCGTCGCGCTGCGCTCCGCCCCGCTGCGCGATGGCGAGCCGGTCGACATGATGCCATCCAACGCCATGGCCGGCATCGTGATCGCGATCATCGCCATGTTCCTGACCGACCCGTTCGCCGTGGCCGGCGCGGATATACCCTATCTCATGGCTATCGGTTTGATCGCCATGGGGCTGGGCACCTGGCTGTTCACCCGCGGCGTGCGCCATCTGCAGGCCGCCGAAGCGGGCCTATTATGCCTGACCGAAGCGGTGATCGCGCCGGTGCTGGTATGGGCCTTTATCGGTGAGATCCCCGAACAACGCGCCTTGCTGGGCGCCGCAATCATCCTGGCCGCCCTGGTCTATGACACCATCCCAGAGCGGCGGGCTGAGACCGTCGTGGATTAGAGCCTGTTCCGGCCATATGGCCAATATAGGCTCTAGGGAAGAAAGGCCGGCGAGTTCACAGCGACGAAAGTCTCCGACGAAAACCCGTTGAAGCGGGTCGCCATGGAATTCGAATAAGCCCCGATCTGGCCGAATTCGACCCAGTCGCCTTCGTCGGCATCCGCCGGCAGCGCAACGGTATGGGGCAGCAGGTCGGTCGAATCGCAGGTTGGCCCGAATATAGTGAAGTCCGTTTTGCCTGACGCCACGTCGCTGCTCTTGCGGATCAACCGGGCGGGCAACCGCACGCCGGCAACCGCCGATTCCGACATGCTGTGGAAAATACCATCATTTATATAGAGCGCATCGCCCTTGCGCAGCTGAATCTGGACGACCAGCGACATTGCGTCGGCAACCAGCGCACGGCCCGGCTCGCACATGACGATGCAGTCGGACCCGACCGGCATTTCGCGTAGGCCGTCGCGGATAACAGCGAAAAAATCTTCCAGCGGCGGTACGGCATGGTTCGAATAGTTTGCCGGGAATCCGCCGCCGACATCCAGGTAACGAACCGGCACACCGGACTCGCCGATCACCTGGGCTGCGAGATCCAGCGCCGTGCGCCAGGCCGCCGGTTCGCTGCATTGCGACCCCACATGGAAGGCCAGCCCGGTTTCCAGGCCCGCTTCGTGGACCGCGCGCAGCAATGCCACCGCTTCCGCGGGCGGTGCCCCGAACTTGGCCGATAATTCGAACAGCGCGTTTCCGCCCGGCGTCGACAGTCGGACCAGCACAGCGATGTCGCGCCGCGCTATGGTCTCGAGTATCTTGGTAAGCTCGTCGGCATGGTCGATCACGTAATGGCGCACATCGTAGACCTCGGCCGCCGACAACAGCGCCGCGCGCGATTTCACCGGGTGCATGAAATAGGCCTCGGCGCCGGGATGGGCCTCGCGAACTTGCGCTATTTCGGGAAGCGACGCGGTATCGAAATGTCCGATCCCCGCCTCATGCAGGTGATGCAGCACGGCCGGATGCGGATTGCATTTCACCGCATACATGATGCGTCCTGGGAACCCGTCGACAAATCGCCGGACAGTGTCGGCCAGAACATGCGGACGCAGGCAATAAACCGGATAGCTGGGCTCCAGCGCCGCTACCATGGCGTCGGGGTCGGTGAAACTGCGCATCAACGGGTCGCGAATACGCCCTGTTGCGCCGGAATCCAGCGGAAAATGCGAGTCTGGGGTCTTGTACATAGCCATATTCCCGATTCGGGCCAGAGATTAATCCGGTGTCCTCCCCGTTGGGATCGCGCGTTATTAAGTCGCGCCGTGGCTCCCGATAGTCTGGCCGAAGGCGGCCATCTACCTTGTTTAACTATAGTCCACAACCCCTAATCACCGATTAATGAAAACAGTTTAGCCGGACGGGTTACGCTCTCGTTGCAATGCCGTGTTATGTTGATGCCATGACCGCGAAACAGCATGGCAAAATCCGGCGCAGGTTGCGCCTGACCGCCCGGATAATTGGCATTCCCCTGTTGGTCGGCGGCGCGGCGCTTGTTGTCTGGGCCTGGTCGACCTTGCCAAAGACCAGCGGCGAAGTCAGGCTGGCGGGTCTGGCCGGCGAGGTCGAGATTTTCCGCGACGGCCATGGCGTGCCCCATATCTTCGCCGGCAGCACAGACGATGCCTATTTCGGGCTGGGATACGTCCACGCGCAGGACCGGTTGTGGCAAATGGAATTCACCCGCCGGCTGGGCGCCGGACGGCTGGCGGAAGTGACCGGGGAGGCTGGCCTGGGGGCTGACCGATTCCTGCGTATGCTAGGCCTGTACCGCCAATCCGAAGTGGCGGCGGAGCGCTTGTCGCCGATGGCCCGCGCGGCGCTGGAATCCTATGCTGCCGGGGTCAACGCCTGGCTCAATCATGGCACGGCCTGGCTGCCGCCGGAGTTCCTGCTGCTGGGTTACGACCCCGAACCCTGGCGTATCACCGACAGCATCGTCTGGGGCCATCTGCTGGCCTATCAGTTATCGACCAACTGGCGGGGCGAATTGTACCGCGCCGGGCTGATCCGCGCCATGGACCCCGACCGGATCGCCGAGCTGTGGCCCGGCGATCCGCCCGATACGCCGATCACGCTGGATGCGGCGCGGCGTGCCGCGGCCCTGAATTTCGACGGGCTGCTGGCTGCCGTCCCGCCCGAACTGCGCTCTCACAGCGCGTCGAACGCCTGGGTGCTGTCGGGTGCACGCAGCACCACCGGCGCGCCAATTCTGGCAAACGACCCGCATCTCGGCTTCACCGCCCCAAACACCTGGTATCTGGCACGTATCGAGACGCCGGAACTGACGACGGTTGGCGCGACCGCCCCTGGCATGCCATTCACGATATTGGGCCACAACGGCAATGTCGCATGGGGCATGACCAGTACCGGCGGCGATACACAGGATTTGTTCGTCGAGACCGTGGATCCCGGAGACCCGACCCGGTATCTGACGCCCGGCGGGTCTCGCCTCTTCGAGACGCGCACCGAAATTATCAAGGTAAAGGGCGGCGAGGATGTTGCGTTGACCCTGCGCGCCACGCGCCATGGACCTGTGATCTCCGACATTCTGGAGGACAGCAAGGGGCTGGCGGACGAGACCACTGTTATTGCGCTGGCCTCGGCCTCCGACGGGCCAGGCAACCGGACCGTCGAGGCGCTGGCGACCATGCCCGGCGCCCGCAACGCCGCGGAATTCGAACGCAATGCCGACGACTTCCAGGCGCCACTGGTCAACATTTTCTTTGCCGACAGCGACGGCGTGATCGGCCTGGTTACGCCGGGCCTGGTACCGGTCCGCCGAATGGGCGACGGGCGCTATCCCGTGGACGGCGCCTCCGGCGACTATGACTGGACCGGTTTCGTACCCACGGCCGACATGCCGCGCATCGCCAACCCCGCCGCCGGCGCCGTTGTGAACGCCAACAACCGGCTGGTCGGCCCCGACTATCCCTATATGATCACCCGCAACTGGGACGACCCCTACCGCGCCGCGCGCATCCATGAACTACTGCGTGAGCGTAAAAAACATTCCATTGAGGACAACATGCGCCAGCAGGAGGATGTCCTGTCGGTGGCGGCGCGTGCGCTGGTGGCGCAAATGGTGACGGCGGCCGGAAAGGGCGGGACCGAACGACTGGACCGGGCGCTGGCGCTGCTGGCGGATTGGGATTTCCAGATGACGGCGGATCGCCCGGAACCGCTGATTTACACGGCTTGGCTGCGCCATGCCGTGAAACGGATCGCCGGTGACGAAATGGGCGAGGATTTTTCCAGCTATTGGCGCCCCCGTCCCGCCTTCGTGGGGTATGTTCTGACCGGCGGCGCCCACTGGTGCGGCGGACGCGACTGCCAAGCCGAGATGCGCGATGCGCTGGGGGATGCGCTGGATGAAATCACCGCTGCCCTGGGCGACGATCTGGCGGCCTGGCAGTGGGGTGATTTACACAAGGCGCGCTTCGACCACAGTATTTTCAGTCAGGTACCGTTGGTCGGCTCGCAGGCCAGCCTGTCGATTCCCACTGGTGGCGGCGACAACACAATCGGCCGCGGCATGACCGCCGGCAACGGAGATGATCCCTACGCCCATATTCACGGCGCCGGCTACAAGGCGGTTTACGACCTTGGCGATCCCGCGAACAGCCGCTTCATGATCCCCGCGGGCCAATCGGGCAATCCGTTTTCCGGTCATTACGCCGACCTGCTTCAGCCCTGGCGCGACGGCCAATATATTCGCATCGCGGGCAGCCGCGACTCCATGGCCGCGGCCGGCCTTCATCGTTTGACCCTTATCCCGGCCGGCCAATGAGCATCACCATCGACGACATCCGCGCAACGGCGACGCGGATCGCGGGCCAGATAGTGGCGACGCCGACGGTCTATTCAGCTGCCCTGTCGGACCTATATGGCGCGGAGGTCTATCTGAAACTGGAGACACTGCAGCGCACCGGTTCGTTCAAAGATCGAGGCGCCCTGGCCAAGCTGTTGAGTCTGGACGACGCGCAGGCGCAAGCCGGCGTTATCGCGGTATCCGCCGGCAATCATGCCCAGGGCGTCGCCTGGCACGCGCATCGGCTGGGAATTCCAGCCACCATCGTTATGCCGCGAGGCACGCCTTTCAACAAGATCCGGCGCACCGAGGCGTTTGGCGCCAGGGTGTTGTTGCACGGTCCCGATGTCAGTGCCGCCGAACCGCACGCGATGGCGCTCGCCGAAACCGAGAACCTGACCTTCATCCACCCCTTTGCCGACCCGGCCGTGATCGCGGGCCAAGGTACCGTGGGGCTGGAGATGCTGGAGGCCCGGCCCGACCTCGACATACTGATCTTGCCGGTTGGCGGCGGTGGGTTGATTGCCGGGGTCGCAACGGCCGCAAAGGCTCTCAAACCCGAAATCGAGGTAATCGGCGTCGAGGCGGCGATGTACCCCGCCGTCCATAATGCGTTGAACGACCTTGAATCCGTGGCCGGCGGTCACACGCTGGCCGAAGGAATTGCGATTAAAACCCCCGGCGTGATCAACCTGGAAATCATCCGCGCGCTTTGCAACGAGATGATGCTGGTCGATGAGCCGGCGCTTGAAGCCGCCGTCGTCACCATGATGGAGGCCGCGAAAATCATGGCCGAAGGCGCCGGTGCGGCGCCGTTAGCGGCGCTGGCCAAAAACAAGGCCCGTTTTGCCGGGCGGCGGATCGGGCTTGTGGTATCGGGCGCAAATATCGATTCACGGCTGTTGGCCTCGCTGTTGATGCGCGGGCTGACCCGGGCCGGACGAATGGCGCGGCTGCGCATCCTGGTGCCCGACGAACCCGGCCATCTGGCTCGTGTGGCGACAGAGATCAGCGGCACCGGCGCCAATATTGTCGAGGTTTACCACCAACGCCTGTTCAGTGACGTTCCGGCCAAGGAAACCGAGTTGGACGTCGTCGTGGAAACGCGCGACGAAAACCATATTCGCCAGCTGATCGAACTGCTAGGCGAACGCGGGTTCGAAACCAGGCGGTTGAGCGACACTACTCGCGAAGAATAGCGTTAATGTTTGTAAATCACCTGCTTGTCTGGTGGATCGATCCTTCGGCAAACCCAAAAAAACTTGCGCGTCAACGGGAAAAACCCAATCTATAGCCTAGGAATATCTTCAAATGGGGCCGATTTCCATGAGCCAGCGTTCATTGCCTGAGAAGCCGGTATTGCCATTCGCCTGGACCCAGGAACCGGATCCCATGTCACATCCCGAATTGTTTGACGGTGTCATGTTCCGGCGCATCGTCGCCTATCTTATCGATGTCGTTATTCTTTCCGGCGCCGTCTTTTTTCTCTGGTTTTTGGTGGTGGTGACTCTGGGATTGCTGGGCCCGATCACCGCATTTATAACACCGGTCATTCCTATCGCTTATCACAGCCTGCTGATCGGCGGCCCCAATTCGGCTACCATTGGCATGCGATTGATGGGTATCGAGGTGCGCCGGCTGGACGGGGGAAGGCCCGATCTGGTCCAGGCACTGGTGCAGACATTGCTGTTTTACACGACGCTGGCACTGACCGGGTTGCTGTTGATCGCCGCCCTGTTCAACGACCGCCGCCGATGCCTGCATGACTGGCTGTCGGGAACCCTCACGGTCAACGCAAACAATTGACAGTTCTCCTGAAACTGATCGGTTGCCTGAAACGCCAGTCCGGCGGATAATCGGACGATGAGCAATCAGCGCAGCAGTGATCGACTCCTTACCGGTATGGTGCAGTTCCGCCATTCCTCGGCGATGCCCTGCCCCTACCTGCCTGGCCGTATCGAACGCCAGTTATATGCCGAACTTGACGGCCCGGCGCCGCGGGAGATTTTTCGCCGCCTTTCGCTGGCCGGCTTCAGGCGGTCGCATCATATCGTATATCGACCCGCCTGCCCCGGCTGTTCCGCTTGCGTACCGGTACGCGTCGACGTGGAAAATTTCGATTGGACTCATTCCTGGCGCCGTATCTGGCGTCGCAGCGCGGACCTCGTTGCCGAAGATATGGCGTTGCATATTACCGACGAACAATACCGCCTGTTCCGCCGTTATATCCGGTCGCGGCATGGCGAGGGCGACATGTCGTTGATGGACCGGCGGGATTATTCTTCGATGGTTCTGTCCAGTCCCGTCGATACAGGCCTTGTGGAGTTTCGCAACGGCGCCAGTGAACTGCTCGCCGTTTGTCTTACCGACCGCCTGCCCGACGGTCTGTCGGCGGTCTATAGCTTTTTCGACCCGAACCAGGGGCGTCGCAGCCTGGGCAGTTTCATGGTGTTGTGGCTGATCGAAGAAGCACGCCGGCTGGGACTGCCCCATGTGTATCTCGGCTTTTGGGTCGATAACAGTCCCAAAATGCTTTACAAAACACGCTTCCAGCCATTGCAGGGGTTCGGCGCGGATGGTTGGGCCGCGCTGCCGGAATCCAAGAAACAGTCGTGAACCTCCCGGCTTCAGACCCGTCCCCGCGACGATCGCAGCCGATGCGCATGATCCGCTATATGCTGGCCAAAGTGCGTCACGCGGCTCTGCCGGCGGGCGTACTGCTGGCGCTGGCGATTCTGTGGACCGCGACCCCACTGGGCCAATATATCGACGCCGAGCGGTTGCGCGGCGCCGTCGAGGAAATTCGCCGGCATGACTGGGCGCCGGCCATGGTATTGCTCGTCTATCTCGGCGCCAGCCCGACTTTTTTCCCGATCACGCTGTTGAACGTGATTACGGCCGTCGTTTTCGCACCGGCGCAGGCCTTTATGCTCTGCCTTGTCGGTTCGATGTTGAACGCGGCCTTTTCTTTCGCTTTGGGCCGGCTGCTGGGCCGGGCCTGGCTGCGCAGACATATCGGCCCGCGACTGGCCCGCCTCAGCCGTCGACTCGGGCGCGGCGGCATACCCGTGGTGGTCGGAATGATGGTCACGCCATTAGGCCCCTTCACCTTCGTAAACATGGTCTGCGGCGCATCGCACATCCGATTGCTGCACCATCAGATGGGTGTCGGGCTGGGATTGGCGCCGACGCTAGCGCTGCTGGTGGTACTGGGCGACGGATTGTGGCGGCTGGTCGAGAATCCCACGCCGCTGAACCTGACCATATTGGCCGGGATTATCCTGCTATGGGCGCTGGGCGGGTACGGACTGCAGTATTTACTGGACCGCCGCCCCGGCTCGCGCGGGGCGGAAGTCAGGCGGCGCATTGAAGACCGCCGGCGGCGCCAGCGGCCCGATTCTACATCGCCTTGAAACTCTTTTCCCGGCCATCGATATTGAAATCGACCTTGCCCTGACGGTCGAAATCGACGCTGGGCAGCAACAGGTGATCCAGATAGGCCGTGCCAGCCACCCGATAGTCAAGGCTATCCCTCTTTTGAACCGCCTGGATTTGTTTCAGAATCGCCAGCACCGAGACCGTCACCTCGACCGGCACCACGGCGCGGCCCAGGCGCGGGATATCGACCCGCTGATTCGACAAGCCCTCGGCGAAATCCTGCCCGTTCATCTGCATGCCGAATCTCAGACCGGTCAACGGGATATCGAAATCATTGGGATTGGAGACCAGAAGCTCTACCTGCAGATACTGGGTCAACCCCACGGCTTTCAGAAGTTTGACGTCTTGCAACGCGATGCTCGGCGCCTCCACCTTTTGTGGAGCGACGCAGCCGCCCAGCCCGGCGATAACAATGATCAAAACCAGCGGCGCAAAAAATCGCGACATTGCGAGAGCTCCTAATTCGATAACCAGGGTACACGAAATATATCGTACAAAAGTGAACGTAACGCTTACTAACGGCAAGAATTAGGCAGCGGCAACTCTTGGAAAGAGTTATATTGCCAGTATACTGAGTTCCGAACAATCAGGACGCTATCAAACAGATGACCAAACCCGGCAAACTGCAAGCTGGCGAAGAAACAGATCGGTACAATTCGCTCTGGGATCGGCCGGGATTCCTGGTGCGCAGGCTGCATCAGATTCACGTCGCGATGTTTTACGAGGAATGCGGCAATTTCGGCATCACGCCGGTGCAGTTCGGCCTGCTTACCATCCTGGACGGAAAATCGCCGCTGGACCAGGTAACGCTGGCCGCCGAGGTCGGTATAGATCGTACTAATGTTGCCGATGTCGTGACTCGCCTTGAAAGCCGTGGGCTGGTGGAGCGCCGGGCCAATCAGTCAGACCGTCGCACCAGGCTGGTCTCGATTACCGATGACGGACGGGCCTTCCGCGGGCAAGTCCAAAAATGCACGGAGATTGCCCAGGAA
>CAXMQC010000502.1:0-2609 GCA_964195285.1 Akkermansiaceae bacterium | reverse complement strand
GTGAAGACGTCGCGCAGGATGCCGCCCACGCCGGTCGCCGCGCCCTGATAGGGCTCGATGAAACTGGGATGGTTGTGGCTTTCGATCTTGAAAATCGCGGCCAGCCCCTCGCCGATATCCACCACGCCGGCATTCTCGCCTAGTCCGCAGATGACCTGCGGCCCCTCGGTCGGCAGGGTCTTCAGCCAGACCTTCGACGATTTGTACGAGCAATGTTCCGACCACATGCCGGAGAATACCCCTAGTTCCGTAAAGTTCGGCGCTCGCCCGAGAATTTCGAGGATGAGCGCGAACTCCTGCTTGCTGAGCCCATGCTCGGCGACCAGTTCCGGAGAAATATTCAGTAACGCCTCTGCGGTCATGCGGCGAGAGCCTCCACCAGACCTTCGAACATCGACTTGCCGTCGGTCCCGCAATGTTTCGGATCCACGGCGCGTTCGGGATGGGGCATCATCCCCAATACGTTGCCGCGTTCGTTCACAATACCGGCGATATTGCGGGTCGAGCCGTTGGGATTGTCATGCGCCGCATAGCGGAAGGCGACGCGCCCTTCGCCCTCAAGCCGGTCCAGCGTCATGTCGTCGGCGAAATAGTTGCCATCGTGATGGGCAACCGGGATGGTGACCCGCTGACCCGTGGAATAACCGCGCATGAAAGGCGAGGCGGTGCTTTCGACTTCAAGGTCGACATCGCGGCAGACGAATTTGAGGTTGGCATTGCGCATCAATACGCCCGGCAGCAGCCCGCTTTCGGTCAACACCTGGAAGCCGTTGCAGATGCCGAGCACCAGCACGCCCCTGTCGGCCTGTTGCTTGACCGCCCGCAGCACCGGCGACTGCGACGCCATCGCGCCGGAGCGCAGATAATCGCCGTAGGAAAAGCCCCCCGGCAGCAGGATGAGGTCGAGATCGGGCAGCTCGCTGTCGCGATGCCAGACCATCGCCGGCCTGTTACCGAAGGCGGTTTCCAGGGCGACCGCCGCGTCGCGGTCGCAGTTGGAACCCGGGAATACGATTACCGCTGTTTTCATGTCCTGCCTCTGGATGTTTCCGCCGCTCAGCCGGCCCATACCCTGTTGAATCCTCCCGGATATTCGATAACCAGCCCATCCGGGTCCACTTCGATTTCGACCGCTGACCCGGCGCGGAACAGCGCCTCGTACCGGTACAGCCCGTTTTCCGTGCCAAAGGGCCGGATACAATGGTAACGCTGGCGCACCGGGCGCGGCTCCAGGTTCGGTGCGTCGATATAACCGATCGAGATTTCCGCCGACTCGCCGGCCGCCAGGCCGAGGCGCCGGATCGGTAGCGTGTTGGCGAACGGCGTCGCGTAGATATCGATCTCGCGGCACCCGGTCAGGGCGGGTATTGAATCGCCGTTTCCGTTCCGCCAATCGCAATTGTCGTCCACGCTCAATGACAAATCGTCCGCTCCGTCGGGGCCGTCCATCAAATGCAGCCGAGCCGACTGCATCTGCCAGGCAGCGTCGGTGCGAATCAGGTAATGCAGCCGGTAGGGTATGGTGTCGTTGTTTCGCCCGACATATATCCCGTCCGCCAGATAGCCGTCCTCGTCCCGCGTCAGCTTGAGATGTTCAATCCCCGGGCCGTCGCCCAGGTTCGTCCAGATGACGTGTTGCGTGGTCATCCTTCCAGATCGATTGCGTAGTTTTCGATAACGGTATTGGCCAGCAGCTTCTCGCACATTTCGCCGACCCGGGCCCGCGCCTTGTCGGGATCCGTCTCGTTCAAATTCAATTCGATGAATTTACCCTGTCGGACGTCGCCGACACCTTCGAAGCCCAGCGATTCCAACGCATGGCCGATGGCTTTGCCTTGCGGATCAAGCACCCCGGTCTTAAGGGTCACGTGAACTTTAGCCTTCATCTACCCTTCCCCTTAGGTCTTATTGAATGCTCTCCGACCCCTTCAGGTCGCCCGGACCTCCCTCGGGCAAAATCCCCAAACGGCGCGCGACTTCCTGATAAGCCTCTTCGACATTTCCGAGATCCCGGCGAAAGCGGTCCTTGTCCATCTTCTCGTTGGTCTTGATGTCCCACAGCCGGCAATTGTCCGGGCTGATCTCGTCGGCCAGCACGATACGCATTTCGCCGCTTTCCTCGAAAAGCCGTCCGTATTCGAGCTTGAAATCGACCAGCTTCAGGCCGACGCCAAGGAACAGCCCCGTCAGGAAATCGTTGATTCGCAGCGACATCGCCAGCATGTCGTCGATATCCTGGGGCGTGGCCCAGCCAAAGGCCGTGATATGTTCCTCGGATACCAGCGGGTCGCCCAACTCGTCGGACTTGTAATAATATTCGACCACCGAACGCGGCAGCGGCGTACCCTCGGCGATGGCGAACCGCTTGGCCAGCGATCCGGCCACGATGTTGCGGACCACCACCTCGACCGGAATGATCTCGACTTCGCGGACCAGCTGTTCGCGCATGTTCAGCCGGCGCACGAAATGGGTCGGCACGCCAATCTCGGCCAGCCGCATCATCAAAAACTCGGAAATCCGGTTGTTCAGCACCCCCTTGCCGGTGATGGTGCCCTTTTTCTGGTTGTTGAAGGCAGTGGCGTCGTCCTTGAAATACTGCACGAGCGTAC
>CAXMQC010000501.1:0-1979 GCA_964195285.1 Akkermansiaceae bacterium | reverse complement strand
GGCTTTGCTCACCCTCCCGCCGATGCAACGGGAAGTCCTGCTGCTCACCTCGGTCGTCGGGCTGCGCCAGCAGGATGTCGCCCAATTTCTAAAACTGCCGCTCAACACCGTCAAAACACATCTGCGCCGCGCGCGTTTGGCCCTGGCCGCTGGATTGGCGGACCGCAACGCGCCGCGCAACGACACAGGAGACAGTCATGAGCAATTGTGACGCCATTCGAGAACGGCTGGCCGATGAGGGCGTCGACGCCGCGGAAAACGTGGTCGAGATCAAGCGCCATCTGGAAGGCTGCGACGCCTGTACCGATTTCCTGAACGATTTGCGCCAGATCGAGTCGGGGCTGCAAGATTTGCCGTCTTATGACGCATCCGACGCGGTTGTGGCGGATACGCTTCGCGCCGTCCAACAGGCAGCCATGGAACAGGACGCGCCGGACCGTCCGGGCACCACCCAGCGTTACGTCGCCGCCGGGCTGGCCGCTTCGGTCGTGATCGCCGCCGGATTGGGCCTGACGCTCAGTCTCCGCGAGCCCTCTTATGAGACGGTTTTGGCCAATTTGGAGGTCGTGGATCGGAGCAGTGATCTTGATGGCGTCGACGGCCGATACGCCATGGGGCCGGTCACCAAGGAAGTGCCGTCTTCGATCCTGCGCGAAAATGAACCGGTGGGCAGCAAGACGGAGGCTCAGTCGGGCCGCGAATATTATTCTGAATATTCGGGTTCGGAAACGGCCGAGAAGCGCGACCTGGGCGACGACATTACCGATAGCTTCGAAACCGCCCAACGCGGGTTGGAGAAGAAATCGGAAACAGGCGAGCACCGATCGCAACGGGAAGGCGAAAGGCGTGCCGCCGGGCAGGACGATTTCGGTTTCGCCGATCAACCCTTGTCCGATGAAGAAGTCGACCGGGAGTTGGACGTCATCGCACAGCTGGAGGCCCAGCTCTTCGACCGGCAAAGAGGCGCGCGCGACGCACAGAACCGGTTGGAAGAGGCGTCGGAGCTCGCCCGCAGTATCGAGCCCGAAGAGCAGGTTGTGTTTGCGACAGCGCCCACGGGCGCCGCGTCGACCGCCAAGCAGCAAGGCCTGTCCGGCGCCGGCGAGATTGTCGGCGACCTGCGTGCCAACAAACCGCAAGCCAAAGGCAGGTCGGACAATAAGGCACCCGAGCCGACGATGCCCCTGGCCGAGGACAAGAACTTCCGGGCGAAATCGAAAGACAATGAGGCCGGGGCCGATATCGCGGCAGCCGATCCGGCCGCCGAGGGCGAAGTTGGCAAATCGGGCGCCTTATCGCAGCCCGTCGACGGCTATACCGGCGGCACGCTCCATTCCTATGGCAATATGAGGCGGAACCTCGTCGCGCCGACAGATGCGCAGCGGGCGCAACTGCTGGCCTCAAATTTTCTGAACGACTATCAATCGATCGAGCGCCTGTTGTACCAGGACCCCATCGGTTATTGGGCCAACAGTTACATTCCGGGCGATCCGGCAATGCGGCCGCTGCAGGCGCGCCTGCGAGCCTGGGATCGTGCGGCGCTTGGCCAGAATCTGCGGCTGGAGCAGGCGGTTCAACAGGTCCAGCAGCCCTTCGACGGACCGCAGGACGCCGCGCTGGCAATCTACCTGCGCGCCGATACGCCGACGATCGACGGCCCGACGCGGCTGCGGATTCAGGTCGGCCTGAAGGGCGCCGAGCGCCAGGGTGGCCATCGGCCGGCCATGAATGTCGCCCTGGTCGTCGATCTGCGCAGCGTCGCCGATGCCGACAGCGGCGCCCGCATTCGCGCGCTCATTACTGCACTGGAGCGGGCGCGGCAGCCGGGCGACCGTTTGTCGCTGACCGTGGCCGGGCCGGATGGCGGCCTTCTGGTGCCGCCGGATGAATTCCGGCATGGCCCGCTGCGGCTTGCGATCGAGCGCATGCTAGGCGCCTCGAGCGAGGCCGCGACGTCCAGTGTGGATCTGCGCCAGGCC
>CAXMQC010000500.1:0-2244 GCA_964195285.1 Akkermansiaceae bacterium | reverse complement strand
ATCAACGCCGAATACCGGTCTGCCCTGCTTTAATTTGTGGCGTAGTCTGTCTTCACCCTTCAGGTGGGCCGGTATAGCGCAAGGCGGGCCCGCGGCGGCGATGGGGCTCGATTCGGTCATTCCCCAGCCATGAATGAATTCCACATCGTAACTTTCAATGTCCTTGATCAACTGCAGCGAGGCCGCGGCCCCGCCACAAACAACGCCTTTGAGACTGGAAAAACGGGTACCGCTTTCCCGGACATGCTGGATCAAGCCATGCCACAGCGTCGGCACGCCCGCGGCCAAGGTCACTTGCGCGCTTTCCATCATGTCATAGAGGCTGGCGCCAGCCAGCTTCGGACCCGGCATCGCCATGGCCGCGCCGGCGATCGGACAGGCATAGGGATACCCCCAGGCGCAAACATGGAACATCGGCACCACGGGCATGAAGACATGGTCCGGCGACAGCCAGCCTTCATGGGTGGCAATGCTGCCCAGGGCATGCAGCACCGTCGAGCGATGACTGTAGAGCACGCCCTTTGGATTTCCGGTGGTGCCGGAGCTATAGCACAGGGCCGCCGCGGTCCGTTCGTCCAGTTCGGGCCAGTCAATCGATTCCGGCTGGCCTTCCAGCAGATCCTCGTAACATTGCAGACCCTCCAGGGCGCTTTCGGGTATTTCCGAAGCATCGGCCATCACCACAACGCCGTCGATCGTCTTCAGGTCCGGTGCCAGCCCTTCGACCAGGGACAGCAGGGTTGGGTCGACGAAAACGAAGCGGTCTTCCGCATGATTGAAGATATGAACCAGCTGCTCGCGAAACAGCCTTGGATTGACGGTATGGCAGACCGCGCCGATGCCGGAGATCGCGTAGTAGAGTTCGAAATGCCGGTAATCGTTCCAGGCCACCGTCGCAACGCGGTCGCCCGGCTTCACGCCAAGCGCGATCAGGCCATGTGCCAGGCGGGCGATGCGCCTCGCCGCATCGCCGTAACCATAGCTGTGAATTCGTCCCGCCGCGTCGCGCGAGACAATCTGCTTGCCGGCATGGACCAGCGCGGCGTAGTCGATGATCGACGAGATCAGGAGCGGCCGCTCCATCATCTGGCCAAAGAATGCCGGCATGTTTCGCTCCTTGGTATTATTCCGCCGCGGCCCGGCCTGACGCCACCTCCACGCTGTCGACCAGCTCGGCTCCCCGCGAGGCCATGAAATAGAGACCCAGATAATGGGTCGCGTCCTGCGGGTGGGCGACGGTCTCCGGCAGGCCCAGCCCGACCGCAACGTCGCGTGGCAGGTCATAGGTCGAACAACCCGCCGCATAGACCGTAATATCCTTCAGCGTCGGCATCATGCCGTGGTTGCGCGCCGACAACGTGGTGAGCACGAAATCCATGACACAGATATCCGTGCATATCCCGACCACCAGCAGGCGGCTCAGCCCATTCCCGTTCGCCCAGTCGACGACGCTGTTGCTCCCGTCCGGGCGAAACGCACCGACAAAACCATTGATGCAATCCTTTCGGACCAGCGTTGCCGCCTGTTCGTCCTCGAGCCATTTCAATTCAGGTACCAGTTCTTCCTCGCCGGTGCCCTTCTCGCAATGGGGCGGATAGGGCGGTTCAGGCTTGCCGGGTTCATGGGTGTCCAGGAAAGCCAGGATCGGCCAGCCTTGCGCCTGAAACACCCGGGCCAGCCGGTTGGTCTCCTCAATCATCCGGGTAACTTGCGGGTTTTCCGCCGGTGGCGCCAAATTACCGCATCCCACCGACGCAAAGCCGTTAACCTCGTCGACGATGACCAGTCCGGTGCCGCTCCCGGAAATTTGAAGTCCGTTCATGCCAATCGGCATAATCTCACGCAAAACGCCGTTCAGCGTTGATTCCGCAGGGTGTGAGCCCATTCCTGTCTCCGTTGTCCGCCTTATTTTAGCTAAAATTTTAGCTATATTGGAATATTAACCATTGTTTAACGTTATCTTCGTAATCGATGGTTTGTTATAATACACCATCGGGGGGAAGTTTGATTAAACGGACAATTGGGGAGTAAAGCGATGATAACGGGTGTAATACATCGCCAGTGGCTACAAAGATTAATCGCGGGATTCGCCTTTGCGATCCTGGCCGCTATGGTCGCGCCGTCGGCCGGCGCCGCCACGCCGGGTGAAGAGGCGGAGGCGTTTATAAACGACTTGGCGGTTACCGGCATCAGCATGCTGGAACAGGGCGAATTCACCGCCGAGGAACGGGAACTGGAGTTCCG
>CAXMQC010000499.1:0-3239 GCA_964195285.1 Akkermansiaceae bacterium | reverse complement strand
ATGGTCGAGCTTTATGCGCTGGGCGCGCCGGTAATCGCCGTCATTGCCGCGTCCTCGGCCGCCAATGCCCGGTTCTTGCCGATGGTCCTGTCGGTGATGCCGCTTCTGAACGAGGCCCTGCCGAGGAAGCGCTGGCGCTATGCCGCGGCGCAGTTCATGTCGTTGAACCCCTGGGCCGCACTGATGCGCCGTGGCCCCGGCATGGACCCGGTCGACCGGCCGCCCTACTACGCCGGATTCGCCGGGGTCTGCATCGGCGCCGCGCTGCTGGGCACGGGCACCGGATTCGTTCTGGCCGGCGTCATGCCACGCGACGTGACTTTGACGCTGGTATTCTTGAATCCGGTATTTTTCACCCTGGTCTTTGCCGATGCGCGCGGCCGGGCGGCGATCGCGGCGGTTCTGGCCGGCGTGGTGGCGGGCCCGCTGTTCCATCTGGTTTCGCCGAACTGGGGCCTGTTGCTGACCGGCGCGGTGGCTGGCACGGGTGTTTATCTGGTCGACCGCATAATGAGGCGACGCGATGGCTGACGGGCTGGAATGGAAGCTGTGGGGCATCGTCCTGTTGTGCGGCGCGGCGACCTATATCTGGCGAGCGCTGGCCGTGGCGATCGGCGGCCGGGTCCGCCCCGACAGCGAAGCCTTCAAACTTTTCTCGTGCATCGCCTATGCAATGCTGGCCGGGTTGATCTCGCGCATGGTGATCCTGCCCGAAGGCCTGTTGGCCGAAGCGCCGTTGACCTACCGGCTGATCGGTATCGGCGCGGCGGTCGCGGTGTTTTTCGGCCTGCGGCGAAACCTGGCGGCCGGCGTTTTCACCGGGGTTGCCGTCTTCGCGCTGCTGATTATTTTCGCCGGCTGAAGCACGCCGCTAATCCCAAAGTTCGGTGATAAAGTCCCACCAAATGGGTCTTTACCAACGAACTTTGGGATTAGTTTGATTTGACAGTCGATTCGCCACCTGTCACGATTTCAAGCCTCACAGGAAAAAGCCGGAAAGGAATGTCCCGAATGTTCCGCTCGATCCTTGTCTCGGCCATTACACTGATTGCTCTTCTGCCCGGCGCTGCCGGCGCGGCGCCGCAGATCATGGGGCTTGTCGCGACCGCCGAACCGGCGCCGATGCAATGCGGCGATGGGCAATGCACTGTCCTGTTGTCGGCCTTCTGCCTTCAGGAAGAGCGGCTTCCACCGGACTATTACAGCGCCTACCTGCCGGCCGATCCGGGACAGGTGGTTCTGGTCGTCTCAATGACCGATGGGCGGACGGTCCGGATGGAGGCAGGCGGGCTGGTCGAATTCCGCAGCCGCTATGGCTATACCGCGATCGAGGCCAGTTTGCCGCTGGATCGCCTGGCGGGCGCGCGGCCGGTTTCGCTGGCGCTTGAAGTCAATCCACTCGCCGCGTTATTGCCGGTCGCAATGCCCGGTGATCCCGACCCTCAGACGGCCGAAGACATCGCGATCGCCACCGGCCCCTGGCGGTTGGCCGCGCAAGCGGTAATGGAGGGTGATTCACAAAGCGCGGCAAGCAGCCGGACGGCCATGCGCCTGATCAATAGCCTGCCGACATTGGGCGATATCCCGCCGGGTGAGCGTGAAACGGTGTGGCGACGCGTGGCGCAGAATGCGCCGGTCCGCGCCCGGCAAGCCTTCGATGCCTGCATCCGTTCGGTAGACCAGGCCATCGGCTATCGCCTGCGCCTGTGTTTGGAAGAACGCCACACCAGGATGCAAGTCGAAAACACCCGCGAATTCTGGCGCTCGCTGGGCGGTTCGTAGGGCGCGGGAAAGGTCACTTATATTCGTAACACGACAGGTCTTGGCGTTCTCTTGGCCGGATGCGAAGCAGTTTAGTTCATAAACCATTGTTTCCGACCGCTGCGCTCGCAGTGGCGCTTTCAATGTCGCCTGCCGCCTTCGGCGATAGCTTGGAAGCGTGCCTTGCCGAAGCCTGGCCACAAAATCAAATCACTTGCCTCAGCGCGATCGCGATAGAGGCGGGGGACCCGATGCTCTGCCTGCGTTCCGGGGATGCCGCCGTGCGTTGGCGATGCGTTGCCGGTTATGCCGAAAAGGCGGGCGATCCCGCGCCATGCGCGATATTGCCGGATGACGATCTGGATGTGCCGGGGGTGGCCGGGGAACTCTGCCGCGGCCATCTTGCCATAGTCTGGCGCAAGCCTGCGCTATGTATCGAACTTGCCATACCCAATCTCGCCGACAGCTGCCTGCTTCAATTGGTCCAGTTGGGCGAGGACAAGGCGCTATGCGGGCGGATCGAAAACGAAATCCTGGCCGACAGCTGCCTCGAAAACTGAACCGGCAACAGGGACGGCCGGTAACTTTCTAGTCCAGCCAGGAGGCATAATCCTTGTCGGCGAGCTTTGGTATTAACTAGTGAGCCAGCCGATAGCGTCGCGGGCGAATGTAACGCCAAGCAGGAGCAGGATGACAAGGGCCGTGGCCACGAGAATGATCGGCATATATTTCACGAACTTCGGCTTTTTCGGCTTGTCAGATTCCGTATCGCCGTCTCGGAAACTTATACCCAGTTTCTGGGCCTCGATCGCGGCTTCTTCGTCCAAGGGTGAATTCGCCCCGGAATCTTCACGGAAACTGATCCCCAATTCCTTGGCGGCCTTGGCCATTTCAGGGTCAACCCCAGCGTCCGATTGGTCGCTAGCTCGGAAATCGATGCCAAGCTTCTGGGCGGCCGCCGCCAATTCTTCCGGTGTGTCGCCCAGCGGTATTCCGTCCGCATCGCCGCCCGGCAAACCACCTTCATCGGCTTCGCCCGAGCGGTCGAGCAGCGCCTGTTTTTGAGGCCGGGGCGCGGCATCCTCGTCTTCTTCCGCGCCATCTCGCCCACCGCTCGCCTCGTCGGCCATCGAAGAAGAGGCGCCCGGATCGGAATCCTCGGCTTCTTCTTCCTCTTCCAGCTGCGGCAGTTCCTGTTCCCAATCGGTTGGGGATAGTTCGCCGGCCCCCGCAGCCGGCGATTCCGCCATCTCGTCCTGCGGGTCGGCTTCGGGCTGCCCCAGCGCCTGGGGCATGCCAGCGGGTAGATCACTTGTACTGTCCATCACGGCCGCGGGCGGGGCGTCCGGCTCCTGCCCTTCGTCCTCGGGCGCCAGGTCCGACGCTTCGCCATCGTCCCGGGGTGCCAGTTCTGGCGATTCCCCAACGTCCTGGGGCGCCAGGTCCGACGCTTCGCCATCATCCTCGGGCGCTAGGTC
>CAXMQC010000498.1:0-2023 GCA_964195285.1 Akkermansiaceae bacterium | reverse complement strand
AGCAGGATCAGAACCAGCGACGGCGGGATGATCTGGCCCAAGGTGCCCGACGCGCAGATCGTGCCGCAGGCAAGTGACTTGTCGTATCCGCGCGCCAGGAATTTCGGCAGCGTCAATAGTCCGAGGGTCACCACCGTCGCCCCGACAATACCGGTGCTGGCTCCCATCAGAACGCCGATCAGGATAACTGCCAGCCCCATGCCGCCCCGTAAAGGGCCCATGACGTGGCCGATGACATCCAAGAGTTCTTCCGCAACCTTGGAGCGTTCCAACATCACGCCCATGAACACAAACAACGGGATGGACATCAGAGTCTGATTTTCCATGACACCGAAAATGCGCGCCGGCAGCAGGCTAAACAGCCCGAACTCATCCCCCAGGAAAGCCCACAGAAATCCGGCGGCGGCCAGGGCTATAGCCACCGGCATGCCGATAAACAGAAATACCAACAGGGTCAGCGCCATCAGGATGGGAAAGATCATGTCTTCCAGCCCGGTGAGATCGCCGAGCGCCAATATGGCTTCGTATATGAATTCGAACATTTCCCCGCGATCCAATCAGGCCGTCTTCGTCCCGCGCCGTAGCGCGGGCCAATCGACCTTCAACAAATTGCCGAAGGATTGCAGGGCAAAGATAAGAAACCCGATGGGAATGAACGAGCGGAGCAGCCAGCGGTGCGGCAATCCTCCGGGATCGGGTGAGCCTTCATCCACCGCATAGGCCCGGGCGACAAAGTCCATCGTCAAATCGACAATCAGAAGCGCAATAACAATGCCGATAACCGCCGTGAGTATCTCGACCAGTTGCTTGGTTCGATGCGAGAATTTATCGTAGAAGATATCGACCTTCACATGGTCCTTTTGGTTCAGGGCATAGCACATGCCAATCAAGGCGATGGGTGATAGCAAGTGCCATTCGAGTTCCTGCAACGACACCGGACCAATGCGGAACATGTAGCGCAGAATTACGTTGTTGCCGACCAGCAAGACCTGGGCAATGCAGAACCAGGCGGCAACGCGTCCGACACCGTCGACAAAGGCGTCAATGCCTCCCGGTAAGGTAATGTCTGACGGCCCCTTTCGCCCGGGCTCCTCTGGAACAGTGGCCCGCCCCGGAAAAAAGAACAATTCGACCCCTACCCAGACGGTTAACCCGGTTGAAATCGCGGCCAATGCGATCCATAAACCCGGGTTGGTCATGTCCAGTTCCCGGACCAGCTTCGGGTCTAGAACGGCAACCAGCCAGGCGACGGGCGCCAAACCCAAACCCAAAAACCACCCCGGCCTGTGTCGGTCGAGGCATCGCTTGACGGTGAGAACAAGGGCAAAAAGGATCAGAAACACATCGAAGAAAAACCAAACCGGCCGGTTCATGGAAAAAACCAGATGCACTCCCACGCCCGCGATCAATAACGGAACCAAGCCAAGGACAAACGTCCGGCGGTCGATACGACCGTCTGGATATAGATACAAAAAATAAATCTGCCGAAGGCTCAATAGATTCCTCCGTCCGCCGAACGGTGTCACTCCATGCCGCTATTGTGCCTGATAACACACGCCTCGCAAAAGGCCGGGAGACCGGACGATGCCGGTCTCCCAAAATGGGCCCTAGAAGTTCGAATTTTTGTGTTTAAACGGTCTTGATTCCGCGCCCAAAGCCGGACGCGGCGCCAAACTTCCATCAGCCGCCGCGAACGCGTACCGCGTACTGACGCTCGCTGGAGTTCGCCCATTTGTCATGCTTGGCTTGGAAATCCTTGAAGGATTTCAAAACCTTCGCAAATAGCGGGTCCCCTGCCGCCGTGCTGCTGAGCACTTCGGCGGTCTTCGTGCGAAGGGCCGCGATCACGTCGTCAGGCAGTTGCCGGACCTTGACCCCATAGTTGTCTACGAGATCCGTCAGCGCATCGCCATTTTGGGCCTCGGCCGAGGTATGGGCGATGATATTCGCAGCTGCCGCCACATTCCTGACGATGGCCTGAATGTCGGACGGCAGGCCGTCCATGGCCTTCCGGCTGATGAGC
>CAXMQC010000497.1:0-2798 GCA_964195285.1 Akkermansiaceae bacterium | reverse complement strand
TACCGTGACCGTCACCAAGGATGGCGTGACCGAGGAAATACAGGGCTCGCATCTGCTGGTCGCCGCCGGGCGCCAGGCGAATGTCGACGGACTGGGGCTGGACGAGGCCGGGATCGATCATACGCCCAAGGGCATTACGGTGGATGCGCGGCTGCGCAGCTCGAACAAGCGGGTCTTCGCCGTCGGTGACGTGGCCGGCGGCTATCAGTTCACCCATGTCGCCGGCTATCACGGCGGTATCGTGCTGCGCAACGCGCTGTTCTGGCTACCGGCGAAGGCCAATCATGACGCCGTGCCCTGGGTTACCTTCAGCGACCCGGAACTGGCGCAGGTCGGGTTGACCGATATCCAGGCTAAGGAAAAATTGGGAGTCGGAATTAACATACTGCGTTGGAGTTTCGCCGAGAACGACCGGGCCAGCGCGGAACGCCGCGGTGACGGCTTCGCCAAGGTTGTGACTGACGCCAGGGGCCGCATCCTCGGCGCCACCATTGTCGGCCCGCATGCCGGTGAGTTGATCCTGCCTTGGGTGATGGCGGTGTCGGGCAAATGGAAGATCGGGAAAATGGCCGGCGCGATGGCCCCCTACCCGACCCTGTCGGAAGTCGGCAAACGCGCCGCCGGCAGCTGGTATGTGCCCCGCCTGTTTAGCGAGCGTACCAGAAAGATCGTGCGGTTCCTGCAGAAGTTCTGATCGGCATGGCCTGGGGCGGACCCAAACCCCGATTTTCAGATCATTGCCTCGACAAAATGGGTTGTTGTCTCACCGTTGTCGGACAACGGGAATTCAACGAAAGTGACGTTGGCGTGAGGCCGGCGCAGCCAGTAAAGCTGGCCCGAGACTCGGGTGATCAGCATCTCGCGGCAGGCCATCTCGTAGAATTCCAGATCCTCGGCCGGCTCCTGACCAATATCTATCAGTTTGGTAAACAGTTTGCCGGTATGATCGGCCTTGAACTGTTCGGCTATCTTTTCCCCGAACAACCGGTATCGAAAATCGAAGGGGTCAAAGGATATGTCCGATACCGCGATGCGACCGTGCCAGCCGGTAAAGTCATGGAAATCAAAATCGCGCCAGGCCGGCGCCAGCCGATCGCCCCGTTTGTCGTGCCACAACCGGACCAGATTTTCGAAGCCGGGCAGCATTTCAGGTTCGACATCGAGCTCAAACGTCTCGTATTTCCATAAATCGGATTCTTTCCAAACCGCCACAGCCCGAAAACCCCTTCCCCTGCTTCCAGACTAGGTCTTGCCAGTAATATAGCCGAGTGTCAAAGCCCCCGACCCGCAGGCCTGCATTGCATCAACAACATGCGGATAGGTCTACTACCGGCCCCGGCACGTCTCTTGGCCGGCGGACCGCCAGGCAATGGCGCCGCCGGGGATGTATCGGATCAGTGACGTCTTATCACGTTTCGCGATCGTACCATCAGTTGCGTACAAATGCGTAGACCACGCCACAGATGATCAAGGCACCCAGAACCAACAACGTAGGCTCTTGGCTTAGTTGCTGCACGCCTCTGATCAAATCGTCAAGGACTCCCGCGCCACCAGTGTATTCGATGTACTCCATACCCCTAAAATACCACAAAAATCACTTGAATTTTTGAATAATTTGACAAAAAAACGTTTCATACTCTTCGCGCCGCGCAGCAAGTTTCATTGAGGCGCGGCAATATCGACACACCATTTCCGGAGGCCAGGCCATGAGCGATCTTCTATTTCACAATTTTTCCGCCGCGCCGGCCCCTGTGGCGCCGTTCAGCCATGCCGTCGAATGCGAGGGCTGGATCCAGCTGACCGGCCAGATGCCGACTGACCCGAATGTGGATTCCAGGCCGCTGCCGGACGGCATCGAGGCCCAGACGCGCCGCGTCATGGATAACCTGATCATCGTGCTGGCGACCCTCGGCCTGGGACTGGAGCATGTGCTGTCGGCACGCGTCTATATCACCGAGTTCCAACGCGACTACGATTCCATGAACCAAGCCTACAAATCGTATTTCCCGCCCGACCGCCTGCCGGCGCGAACCTGCATCGGGGTCACCGGCCTGGCCCGCGACGCCCTGGTCGAGATCGATATGGTGGCGAAACGGTAGGAGAGCCCCTGACCCGGCTTGACGCGAGCGCGGGCGGGCGCGATAAACAGGCAAACCATACATGGGCAGGGCCCGGCGGCCGCGACCCGACAACGGAGAACGAAACGGAATGATCGACCAGCAATCGGCCTTGATTTACACCATGGTCCTGGTATCGGCATCGGACAGCGACATGACCGACGCGGAATTGAACATGATCGGCGATATCGTGCGTCACCTGCCGGTCTTCGAAGGTTTCGACGCCACGCAACTGCCGAACGTGGCCAGCATGTGCGTCGACCTTTTGTCGGGCGAGGACGGCCTGGACCATACGCTGGAAGTCATTGTCAACGCCCTGCCGGAGCGGATGCGCGAGACCGCCTATGCGCTGGCCTGCGACATCGTCGCCGCCGACGGCAACGCCAGCCAGGAAGAGCTGCGGGTGTTGGAACTGCTGCGCCACCGCATGGAGATGGAACGACTCGTCGCGGCCGCCATCGAACGCGGCGCCAGGGCCCGCTTCGCGCGGGCCTGACCGGAACCGCGCGACCGCTTCTTTCGACGCGGTTCCGATTAATGCCGCCGGCATTGCCGGCGACTCTTTTTTCCACCCTCACCCCGACCCTCTCCCATCAAGGGATGGGGGTATAGCTATAGCAAAATCAGTTCACACTTTTCATAAGACTGCGATGGCCGATCTGTTGGTCCACAAGGGCGAAG
>CAXMQC010000496.1:0-2272 GCA_964195285.1 Akkermansiaceae bacterium | reverse complement strand
CCTGTTGGGTAGCTTGCATAACCAGGGCGATGAAACCTGGGGTTCAAGTAACGTCATCGCATTGGCGGACATTTTCGCCGCGCATGACACTGGCGCCTGTCCGGTGGCGGTTTTCATCGACGGTGTCGTAGGCCAAGAGCCCGAACACATCAAGGCGACGATCGCCCACGAAGTCTTTCACTGCTTTCAGGTTGGCAATTTCCCGGAGCAAACATTGCGCTTTCCAGCCAATGCCTGGTGGTTGGAAGGAACGGCGGTCCGGTTCGAGAATTATCTGTACCCTTGCCTGAATGCCGAGGGAACCATAAGCGGCAGCTTCGATCCGGCGGTATCGCTGATCAGGCAGGCTCACCACAACGCGACTTTCTTTGCCTATCTGGAGACCTTTCCGGGCCACAGGCTGCCGCAACTTGTCGCCTTCTTGTCGAGGATGGCGAGTTCGGACAGCGAATCCGACCAGTTCGCGGCGCTCATCGACTATCCCGATAGCAACTATATTATAGACAAGTTCGCGCGCGCCTATGTGGATGAACACATTCTGGACGCTGATCGGGACGGAAACGAGCCGGATTGCAGCAGGCCGGTGCCGCTGTCGCCTCTCGACAAGCCGACGGTAAATCTTTCCGGAAGTATCCAGAGGCTTTCGGTGGAAGTCGATCCCCTTGCGATTGCCAGCCGCAGGATCGTCGTGCCGGCCGACAAGACATACCGGATCAGCATGGAATCCGCGGGTCGCGATGCCGGCGCCCTGATGGTCTCCTTCCGCCGGGAGGATGACCCGGGTGGCGGCGACGGCGCGTCCCATGCCTGGACCAGGGTCGGCGAGTGGCTGGACGCCGACATATTAAGCGGCGGTTGCGACGAAGAACGGTCCTACCTGCTGGCCGTGACATCGACGGAACTGCAGACAAGCGCCTCCGCGGTGCGGCTGCTGTTCGAGGAAGAAGAGAGCTCGATTCCGGCCAGCCTCAGATGCACGGAATGCCCGGTAGGCGCATGGCGAAAGGACATCGGCTATCTGAATACGACAATCAATAAGAAAGTGGGTGGCATAAGTTATCGCGGATATTTGGGCCTGAGGCTATTCCCCGATGGCGCCGCCACTGTCGAATATCGACGCTTCACGGCGGTTTATAGCGGTTTTCACACCATCTCGGATGGAACATCCACGGGCGCCTGGTCGCTGCCCAGGCTCCTTCCCGGCCCCATCGAACCCGGCACCATGCCCAATATGACGGAGATTCTTGAGCGGCTGGGCATAACGTCGAACGAGGACGTGCCGACGCCAAATGACACGATCAAATTCGACTGGAATCAGCGAGGGGTCACCGTGGTCAGCTCCATCGAAGTGGTTCCGCCAGCGGCGGGCAAACTCGGCGCATTCGCCCCGAAAGGAAGGCACCGTTTCAGTTGCAAGGGCGACGACCAGTTCGATATGTTCGGCGGAGGTTGATACTGGCGTGAACACTGACGGCGGCGGGGATCTGGCGGAAATTACCCCGCCTCCGGAACCGCGATGTACGGACCAAGACTTGGTGTAAACATGAACGATGACCGGATGCGCGCGCTGGCGCGGGAACTTCAGGCGCTGGCCCAGACCGGGCTGACCTATGCGACGGATCCCTATGACAGAGAGCGTTACGAACGGCTGCGCGAGATCGCGGTCGGTGTCGCGGCCGCGAACGGGCCGGGCGATCCGGCGGCGGTGCGTGCCGCGTTCGAAATTCAGGCCGGCTACGCCACGCCGAAGGTGGATGTCAGGGCGGCCTGCTTCCGCGACGATACCATTCTGCTGGTGCGCGAGGCGTCCGACGGGCTGTGGAGCTTGCCCGGCGGCTGGGCCGACGTGACGCAATCCGCCGCGGAGTGTGTCGTCCGCGAAACCGCGGAAGAGAGCGGGTTCGAGGTTCGCGTGACCAAGCTGGCGGCGGTGCTCGACCGCGACAAACATCGCCACGAACCGCGCCTGTTGTTTCGCATCTACAAGATGTTCTTCGTCTGCGAGGTGATCGGCGGCGAGGCCCGGCCAAGTCACGAGACCACCGAGGTCGGGTTCTTCGCGCTCGACCGACTGCCGCCCTTGTCCATCGGGCGGGTCCTGCCGGATCAGATTCACGCCATGCACCGGCATTGGAAGGACCCGTCGCTGCCGACCGACTATGACTGAGCTGCCGCGTCGAACCCGCAGGCTCGCGAATCTGGGGTCAGGCTCGTATTATTGTATTATTGGCTGGCCAACCCCGCGGCATTGATTTCCGCCGGCGGATTGCGC
>CAXMQC010000495.1:0-3215 GCA_964195285.1 Akkermansiaceae bacterium | reverse complement strand
GGCCATATCGACAATGAAACGGATCAACGGCGAATCTGTATCGCGGGGATATGCGGCGACGAATTCCAGGTCCTCGAGCCGGGGTGAGGTTTCCAGGGTTTTGAGCCGCTGCTCGCCCGCGAAAATCGAGGGCGGTAGCATGGCGATGCCGAGGCCGGCCATGGTCAGCGAGGCGACGACGCCGAGACTGTTGCAGACATCGATCCGCCGGGGACGCGCCTCGTGGTGGCGGAACCAAGCCTCGATGACGTCGTGCAGGTTGGAATCGCGGCCCAGGGTGATGATCGGCCAGGCCGCGAGATCGGTCGGCGTCAACAGCCGTTCGGGCACGTTGAGGCTGGGGCTCGCCATCCAGTCGTAGCGGATGAAGCCGAGCGAGCGGCATTCCAGGTTGGGGCCGGCGACCGGTCCCGGCAGCAAAGCCACTTCCAGATCGCCGCGATTCAGGCGGTTCCAGACACCGGCTGTCAGGCCCACGTCCAGCTCGACGGCGACCTCCGGAAACTGGCTGTTGATACGCCCGACCAAGTCCGGCAACCAGGTCAACGCCACCGTCTCGGTGACGCCAAGGCGAATATGCCCGGTAATCGCCCGCGCCGCGCCGAATTTGGCCAAGGCCTCCTCGGTCATGGCATGGATGCGCTCGGCATGATCGAGGAAGGCGCGCCCGACCGGCGTCAGCCGGATGGTACGGCGCGAGCGGTCGAGCAGGTCGGCTTCGATGCTGCGCTCCAGTTCCCGAAGCCGCATGGAGATCGCCGGCTGGGTCGTGTTGAGCCTGGCCGCCGCGGCGCTGACGCTGCCGGTGCGGGCGAGCTGAACGAAGGCTTCGATCTGTTTGAGATTCATGGATGTCAATCGCCAAACAATTGTACGCCTCGATATATCAGAAATCTTTATGAATATCGATAAGTTTATATAACTTGCCGTGCTAGCTGATGTTCGCCCATAATTCCAGACTTGCAAAAAGGGGATAACCCTCCAGCACGACGATATATCGGTGATCTGGATTCTAGGGAGGAAAACACCATGTCCGTCATTCGTAAAACCATGCCTGTCGCTCTCGCGGCGACGCTGATCCTCGGCTTTACCGGCGCGGTCAATGCCGACACGCTTCGGATGTCGAGCCAATGGACCGAGAACACCACCGGCGCCAAGGTCGACAAGTGGTGGTCGGCCGAAATTGAGAAACGCACCAACGGTGCGGTCAAAATCAAGATTTACTGGGAAGGCGTCTTGGGCAAGGCGAAGGAAAACCTGGGCCTGATCCAGCAGGGTGCCATCGACCTCGCCGCCATGTCGCCGGGCTATTTCCCGGCCGAGTTGCCGTTCCACGCGGCGCCGAACTCGATCCCGATGGCAATGTCCAAGCCGAGCGAGGCGACAGAGTTGATGGAACGCCTGCTGACTGAGGTGCCGGAGTACGACAAGGAAGCCAAGCGCAACGGCATGAAGGCGCTGTTCTTCCATCACCTCAATCCCTATCAGTTGGTCTGCAAGGAAGAGGTCACAAGCGTCGCCGAAATGAAGGGCAAGAAGGTGCGCACCTGGGGCAAGGACATGCCGCGCATGGTCCAAGCCGCCGGTGGCGTGCCCGTGACGCTTGGTCTTTCGGAGCTTTACGAGGGCCTCAGCCGCGGGACCGTGGATTGCATTCCGTTCTCGGTCGATCTGATGGTCAACTACAAGATCTTCGAGGTCGCCAAGCATGTTCACTCGATCACGCTGTGGGAAGGCCCGACCAATGCCGTGTGGATCGCCGCCAAGGTGTGGGACGGCCTGACCGACGCGCAGCGGGAGATCATCAAGGAGGTCTCATTCGCGGCCGCCCGGCGTGACCGCGACCAAGTCATTGCCGCCGGCGACGCGGCGATCGCCACACTGAAGGGCAAGGGCGTCAATTTCCACGAGTTCCCGGCCGCCGAGGCCAAGAAGTGGAAGGCCGCCAATCCCGATTTCTTCGGCGATTTCATCAAGGACCAGGAGGCCAAGGGCCGCGGCGACGATGCCAGGAAGACCATCAAGATCTGGCGCGAAGTCGTAATGTAAGCGAGTCCCGGACACCCAATCCCGCCCGGAACCGCAACAGCCGATCCGGGCGGGACGGTTTCGCGTGAGGCTATGGCGCCGCAAATGACGACTGAACCCGCATCCGGCACGGCGGCGCGACCGCGATTCGCAGTCGCGCGCTGGATTTTGCGCATCAATCTCGCCTGTGGGCTGCTGTCCGGGATCGCGCTCCTGTTGATGATGTTCGCGGGAGCGGCCGATGTGATCGGCACCAATCTGGATCTCGTCGGACTGCCTAGCCAACCGATCCCCGCCACCTTCGAGTTCATGGCGACGATGATGGTTGTCACGGTGTTTCTGGCCACCGCTCTCGGACAGGCGCGGCGCAACCACATCCGGGTCGAGGTTCTGGTCAAAATGCTGCCGCCGGCGGGCCAGCGCCTGATGGACCTGTTGCAGCACAGCTTGAGCGCCGGAATGTGGGCGCTGATCGCCTGGTACGGATGGAAGTCCGGCCTGCACAGCGTTTCCGTCGGTGAATACGCGCCGGGCTTGATCAATTTTCCGGTTTGGCCGGCACGCCTTGTCCTCGGCTTCGGTGCGACGCTGATGACCCTGCAATGCGTCCTCGACCTGCTTGCCGTGTTCGACCGGCGCTTCGACGCCACCGACCTATCGCACCACTCCGACACACCGGTCAGTTGAGACGGCCGGCCGATGGATCCACTCACCATCGGTTATGCCGGCGCGGCGCTGCTGTTCGTCTTCCTGGCGGCGGGCATCCCAGTCAGCGTTTCCATGGGCGTCATCGGTATCGGCGGCATGCTGCTCGGCGCCGGACCTTTGTTGACCATGGGCCAGCTTCGCGTGCTGCCGTTCTGGGTCGTCAACAACTATGGCTTCGCGGTGCTGCCCATGTTCGTGCTTATGGGGGTTCTGGCCGAATCCTCGGGTATCACCACGCAGGTGTTCCACGCCGCCGATTTGTGGCTGCGGCGGTTCAGGGGCGGACTCTATCACGCGGTGATCGTCGGCTCGGCCGTTTTCGCCGCGATCTCGGGATCGACCATCGTCAACGCAGTGGTGTTCACCCGCATTGCCTTCCCGCAGATGATCAAGTTCGGCTATTCCAAAAGCCTCTCCATCGGCGCGATCGCGGGGGCGGGCAGCTTCGCGGCCATGATCCCGCCATCCATCACCATGGT
>CAXMQC010000494.1:0-4457 GCA_964195285.1 Akkermansiaceae bacterium | reverse complement strand
GCCGTGGAACGAAAGCCGGCGCGGCACTTTGTTGATATATGGCAGTCCCATTATGCCGCGGCGCGGGCCAACGGCATGAAAATGCCGGACTCGGTTGTTGAAATAGGGCCAGGTGGTGCCGTGGGTGTTGGTTTTTGCGCGCTTCTCGCCGGCGCACGGCGCTATGTCGGCCTGGACGAGGTTGACCATGCATCACAAAGCCTTAATACCGAAATTTTTGAAGAATTGATCAGGCTGGAGGATTGGAGCGGAATTTCAAGAGAGCGCATTGAGGCAATTGGGCTCGCAATCCGTAACCAACCGAATTTATTGGGCATTGAGTTAAGGTACAAGACGCCGATGGTGGCGGCGGCAGAAGTCGAGTCGGGCTCTGTCGATTTCCTGATTTCATCGGTCGTGATGGAGCATGTCGACAATATTACGGATACTTATGAGTTATGCGCCAGGCTGTTGAAACCTGACGGCATGATGTCTCATTTGATCGATTTTTCCTGCCATGGCACGGCCAACAGATGGAACGGCCACTGGTGTTACGATAGTGATACCTGGCGCAAGATCAGGGGCGATCGGCCCTACCTGCTCAATCGCGCGCCCTGTTCGGCGCATCTGGAAACCATCGCCAAACTACCTTTCGAGATAACATCGACCAAACGCGAGACCAGGACCGATGGCCTGGTTCGTTCGGACCTGGCTACCGAATTTACAAACCTCTCGGACGAGGATCTCACGACCAGAAGCGTTCAGATACAGGCCAGACGACTACCCGAAGAACAGGTCTCGACGCCAAATTAGCGTATCGAAGCCCGGAAATGACGATTTTAGCTGCGAACGATCCAGGGCTGCGTCATGGAATTCCACGGATAGTATGAATTCGCCGGACAATGTGCGCCTCAATACCACCGGTCCGCCACCGCCCCTTTCTTCCGCGCCACATACTCCCGCAACGCCTCGTCCACGCCCTCGTCCAGCGGTGGCGCCTCGTAGTCGGCCAGGGCCTGCTTCCAGGCGCCGTGGGCGCGGGTTCGGGCGTCGCGCGATCCCTGCTCCTCCCAGTGCTCGAAGGGTTTGTTGTCGCTCAGCGACGGCTCGAAGAAGGCGGTCTCGTAGTTGGCCATGGTATGGGCGCAGGCGAAGAAAGGCTGGCCCGGCCCGTTCTCGCGGAAGGCGTCCAGGGCCAGCGCGTTGTCGTCCATCGCCAGTCCATTCATGAACACATGCATCATGCCCAGATGCTCGGCGTCGAGCATGAATTTCTCGTAATCCATGACCAGCGCGCCTTCCATCCAGCCGGCCCCGTGCAGGACGAAGTTGGCGCCGCACAGCAGGGCCGGCATCAGCGAGTCCGCGCTTTCCTGGCCGGCCTGGTAATCGGGAACCTTGGAGGCCGTCAGCGCGCCGCCGCAGCGCAGCGGCACGCCGAGCCGGCGCGCCAGTTGCCCGACCGCCAGATAGGCCAGCGCCGGTTCCGGCATGCCGAAGGTCGGGGCGCCGCTTTTCAGCGACATCGAGCTCAGGAAATTGCCGTAGACCACCGGCGCGCCGGGCCGCACCAGCTGAGTTAAAGCCACGCCGACCATCGCCTCGGCATGGGCCTGGGCGATCGCACCCGCCGTGGTCACCGGCCCCATGGCGCCGCCCAGGATGAAGGGCACCACCACGGCGCACTGGTTGGCCGAGGCATAGGCGCGCAGCGCCGCAGTCATCGTCAGATCGCAGGTCAGCGGCGAGTTCATGTTGATATTGCCCATGATCACGCAATGCGTGTCGACAAAATCCGCGCCGAACAGGATGCGGCACATCTCGATCGAATCCGCGGCCCGCTCGCCGGCCGTCACCGACCCCATGAAGCCCTTGTCCGACCAGCGCATATGGGCATAGACCATGTCCAGATGCCGCTTGTTGACCGGGATATCGACCGGCTCGCAGATAGTGCCGCCGGAATGGTGCAGCCAGGGCGAGGCCCAGGCCAGTTTCACGAAATTCTCGAAATCCGCCATCGTGCCATAGCGCCGCCCGCCCTCCATATCCTGCACGAAGGGCGAGCCATAGGCCGGCGAGAACACCGTATGGGGATGGCCGATCTCGACATTGCGGGCCGGATTGCGGGCATGCTGGGTGAAACAGGCGGGCGCGGTGCGCCGGATGATCTGGGCCAGCATGCCGCGCGGGAAGCGCACCCGTTCGCCCTTCACGTCGGCGCCGGCCTCGCGAAACAGGCGCTGGGCCTCCGCGTCCTCACGAACCTCGAAGCCGACCTCCTGCAGGATTGTTTCGGCGGTTTCCTCGAGTTTCGCGAGCCCTTCCTCGCCGAGCAGCTCGAAAGTGGGGATTTTTCGTGTGATATAGGCTGGCCCGCTCTGCGTCGCGGCCGCGGCGCGCCTCGCCTTTCGGCCCGCCCGGCCCCGTGTCGGAGCCTGATCCTGAATGTCCTGCATACCAGCCCTCCCAAGTGTCAACGATACAGGAACGGGCGCGCCGCCCCGCCGCGCCCGCGACGCGAAATATCGGTTGGGAGACATGGGCAATCCGGGCAGTACAGCCGAAAACTTCATTTTCCGCGACAGCAACCCATTGCCATGGCGCAATTCGCGAGTATGTTCTATTCCGGAAGGGTAGCCGACATGGTTACTCGGAGAATCTTTCTCCCGGCGGCCTGGTTCAGCCGTTGGGTGGTTGCGGCGAAAAGTTCGCGACAATGGCGGCGCGGGGAACGCCACACCACTAGACATCCAAATTGCCAAAGAGGGGCGAGACTATGAGTGGCATACTTACAGACCTGAAAAATACCGTAATATCCGGCTTTGTCCTGTCGGTGATCCTGTTCATCCTCTACTTCGCGATGGCGGGCTATAGCGGGACCGACTTCGGCGTCTTCTTCTTCCGCTGGCTGCATGTGCTGTCGGGCGTGATGTGGATCGGCCTGCTGTGGTACTTCAATTTCGTGCAGATCCCCAACATGCCGAATATCCCCGACGAGCAGAAACCGGCGATCGGCAAGGTGATCGCGCCGGCCGCCCTGTGGTGGTTCCGCTGGGGCGCGATGGCAACCATCGTCACCGGCCTGATCGTGGCGATGATGAACGGTTATCTGGTCGAAGCGATCACGCTTGGCCTGACCGACGGCGTCGAAAAGCACACCATGATCGGCCTCGGCATGTGGATGGGTGCGATCATGTGGTTCAATGTCTGGTTCGTCATCTGGCCGAACCAGAAGAAGGCGCTGGGCATGGTCGAGGTCGGCGCCGAAGAGAAGGCCGCCGCGGCGCGCACGGCGATGCTGTTCTCGCGCACCAACACCCTGCTGTCGTTCCCGATGCTGTTCGCCATGGTAGCGGCGCAGAACCTGTACTGATTGGTCTTCCGATCCGTTGAATCGGGCGGGGTGCATCGCGCATCCCGCCCTTATTATTTTGGTCAATTTTTCCCCACTTGCGTGGAACCGGCACCGGCCCGCTCCTTGTTACAAATGTCTTCGGCTCACGCCGAAGCGGCACCGGCCTACGCAAGTGGGGGAAAATCCAGCCCGCGTAGCGCGCAAAAAAACCCCGGCCGCGAATGGCCGGGGAGGTTCACCATAAGGAGGAAATGCTGGTGAAATCAGGCAGCGACGGCGCTCTCCGGCGCGAGGTAGTCGTAGCCGAGGGCTTCGGCGACCGCCGCGTAGGTGACTTTGCCGCTGTAAACGTTGAGGCCGGCGCGAAGATGCGGATCGGCGGCCAGCGCGTCTTTCCAGCCCTTGTCGGCCAGGGCCAGGGTGAAGGGCAGGGTCGCGTTGTTCAGCGCAAATGTAGAGGTTCGCGCCACCGCGCCCGGCATGTTGGCGACGCAGTAATGGACGACATCGTCGACCACATAGGTCGGGTCGGCATGGGTGGTGGCGTGTGAGGTCTCGAAACAGCCGCCCTGGTCGATGGCGACGTCGACCACGACCGAACCGGGCTTCATGGCGGTAATCATCTCAGCCGACACCAGCTTGGGCGCCGCCGCGCCGGGGATCAGCACGCCGCCGATCACCAGATCGGCCGCCAGCACTTCTTCCTCGACCGATGTTTTCGTCGAATGGACGGTCTTCACTGCCGGGCCGAAGCGCGCCGTGGCGGCCCGCATGGCGTCGGCCGAGCGATCGATGATGGTAACGTCGGCGGCAAGGCCGGTGGCCATATAAGCCGCGTTCACGCCGACCACGCCGCCGCCGAGGATGACGACCTTGGCGGGGGCCACGCCCGGCACGCCGCCCAGCAGCATGCCGCGTCCGCCTTGCGCTTTTTCAAGGCAGTGGGCGCCGGCCTGGATCGACATCCGGCCCGCGACCTGGCTCATCGGCTTCAGCAGCGGCAGGCCGCCATGGGCATCGGTCACTGTCTCGTAAGCGATGCAGGTGGCGCCGGAGGCGACCAGGTCCCTGGTCTGCTCGGCATCGGTTGCGAGGTGCAGGTAGGTGTAGAGGATCTGGTCCT
>CAXMQC010000493.1:0-2415 GCA_964195285.1 Akkermansiaceae bacterium | reverse complement strand
AGAATCAGCGGCGCGTTTTCGGCCAGTTTTAGGCGCTTCGGCGTGACATCCACGCCGAGCTCGCGGGCTCGCTCGATCTCATCCAGCAGCGCCCAGGGGTCGACCACCACGCCATTGCCGATGAGCGACATCTTGCCCTTGCGCACGATGCCCGAAGGCAGCAGGCTGAGCTTGTAGGTCTTGCCGTCGATGACCAGCGTATGGCCGGCATTGTGCCCGCCCTGAAACCGCACCACGATCTCGGCCCGTTCGCTAAGCCAGTCGACGATTTTTCCCTTGCCTTCGTCGCCCCATTGCGAGCCGACGACCACAACATTGCTCATTGTTTTGAAACCTCAGTCTTGAGTATCGGGACCGGCGCCAAGTTCGGCGACGGCATCGTCCCGCAGGATATGGGTGCAGTCCAGCCGGCGCGCCTCGGATGCCGGGTCGGATTCAGCTGCCAGGCCCGCCACGGTGACCCAGCCCTCGGCGCGCAGGGTGGCGCCGCGCGCGGCATCGGCGCCATGCGGCAGATAGAGTGTACGTCCGTTGCTGGGCTGCGGCAGGGCGCGCAAAACACTGTCAAGGAACAGCGAGAACCCGGTCGCCGGTTCACCGTTCTGGGCAACGTGGTAGCGGCCGCCGCGCCCCATTTCGCCGCGCACGCCACGGGCGAATACGGTGAAGCTGAGGCCGGTCTGATATTCGAAACCGCGATGCTCGACCGGATCGACCGTCAATGTAACGTCCGGCGCCGCCGCGCGGATCAGCCCAACCACCTCTTCCAGCCGGTCACATTCGGCTGCCGCCTCGGCCGGCAGGTCCAGCGACTTCATGGCCGTCATGGCGTCGTCCACCGGGCCGGTCGCCCGCAACAGCGCGCTCAACCAATCCGCGGCCTGACCGCCCACGGCGGCAACCGCCGCCGCGTCCTTGCTGTCCAGGGCGGCGCGCAATGCCATTTGCGTTTCCCCGTCCAGACCCAGGGCGCGGCAGAGCGCGGGGATCAGCGTCGGCAGGTTGATATCGACGGAAAGGTTCGCGACGCCGGCATCGCCCAGCGCCTCGACCGCCAGCAGGATGATTTCGGCATCGGCGGTCGCTTGCTCGGCGCCGACGATCTCGACGCCGGCCTGTACGAACTGACGTTCCGGGCGAAGCTGGCTGCCCCTGACGCGCAGCACATTGCCGGCATAGGCAAGCCGCAACGGTCTCGGCGCGTTGGCCAGCCTGGTCGCGGCAATCCGCGCGACCTGGATCGTCATGTCGGCGCGCACGCCCATCATGCGCTGGCTGACCGGATCCATCAGGCGGAAGGTGGTTGTCGCCATGGCCTGGCCGACGCCGTCCAGCAGCGAATCCTCGAACTCCACCAAGGGCGGATCAACACGCCGATAGCCGCGGGCCGCGAAGGCGCCGACCAGCCGCGCCGCAACGGACGCCTCATGCGCCGCATCCGGCGGCAGCACGTCGCGCAGCCCGTCGGGCAGCAAAGCCTTCCTCGTGGATTCATTCATGGCGGGTTCGCTGTGATTCCGTCAAGGGTCCTATAATCAGCCCGCCGTGGGATACAGCTTTTGACGCGCCGGGGCAAGGGACGCGATGCCACTGGGCAAATGGGTCGGTCAGCGCCGCAACAATATCACCGAGCCGTCTTCGAGGCCGTAGAGGATATCGGCGCCACCCTGGCCGTCCAGATTGGCGGTAACGATCGAAGTCACGATCCGCGCACTGTTGGACACCGACCACAAAACACGAAAATCATCCCCGGCATGACTGACCGCCTGCAGGGCCGTTCGATCCTGGTTGGGAACGAGTATCTCCTTGGCGTTATCTCCGTCCAGGTCCAGTACCGCCGACATGCCCAACACCGTCGATCCCATGGCATGGGACGAAAATCCGAATCTTCGGTTTACTTCCACCAGCCGGTCGCCGCGCCATTGGTAGCGGATCAAAATACCGCCGATATGTGGAGTTTGGACGACGGCAATTTCGGAGACCCCATCGCCGTCGAAATCACCGGCGCCAACCGGATTCAGCCAGCGATACGGCAAGCCGATCGGATCGGATTCCGCCAGCCGGACAAGCCGGCCATCGCGCATGCCGAACTGGGCAACCGCGGCGCCGCTGTCGGCATAGCTATGCACGACGATGATCTCGTCGCGGCCGTCGCCGTCGATATCGGCCAGGCGCGGCGACAGATCCTCGAATACCGAATCATCGGTCAAATGATAGGCCAAAATATCGCCCGCCGCGGTTTCGACCTTCAGGGACGATGCCTCGATACGGTCTCCCAGCACGCCGTGACCATAACGGTTGGTCGGCGACGCTAACCAGGCGGTGTAGATATCCCGAGCGCCGGTAATGACGCGAGCCTGAGGAATGATGGCCGACGGCACCGGCGTAAATTCCGGCGCCGGGGTCGGCAGCGGC
>CAXMQC010000492.1:0-2182 GCA_964195285.1 Akkermansiaceae bacterium | reverse complement strand
ATCAGCGCGACGGCGGCAATCCGCCCGAAGATGCCGAAAATCAAGGACCTTTGGTATAAGTTGCCCCCGTTTGACATCGCGCTAACCGTCTTCCAGATGCAACAGGACCGCTATGCCGAGCATCAGTGTCACGCTGGCCGGTGTCCAGGCGGATAGAACGATCGGTATTCCGCCTGACAGGCCCAACGCAAACACGATGTTAGACACGAAATAAAGCAAGAACCCGGTCAGGACGCCGCCCAGAATTACGATCCCGACTCGGCCCCGGCGCTGTTGCCTCAGGGAAAAGCTGGCGGCCAGCAAAACGAGGGCGGCAAACAGCAGCGGCGTCGCCAACAGCCGGTGGAATTGGAGCTTGTGATGGGTCGCCGAGAACCCCGCGCCTTCCAATAGTACGATGAACGCCGGCAGACCCCAGAACGAGATGGTTTCGGGTGGCGCAAAACTATCGAGTATCTTCTCGCGCGACAATTCCGTTGGGATTTCGAGTGTCTCGACGAACTGTTCTCGGGCGCCGGGTCTCGATTTCCAGGCGTTCGAGATCAGCCAATAGCCCGGCCGTAGAACGGCTCGTTCGGCGTCGACGCGACCGATGAAGCGGTCGTCTTCGGCGAAGTGGAACACGATGACGTTGTAAAGGGTCATGGATTCGTGCGCGATGCGGGTGGCATGAATCACCGATTGCCCGCCCTTGTCGGCCTGGCGCAGCCACAGACCCTGGCGCGACACGGTAAGTGTGCTGGCTTGATTATGGATAAATTTGGCCTCGAGTGTTTCGAAACGACCCAGCAGGACGGAGGCGATGGGATTGAGAACCGCAACCGTAATCGAACCCACGATTAGCGAGACGCCGAGGACCGGCAGCAGGGCCTGCCAAACCGAAATCCCGGCGGCGCGGGTGACCACCAGCTCGTTAGACCGGGTCAGGCGCCAAAAACAGGCCAGCCCGGCGAACAACACCGTAAACGGCATTACCTCCTGGCTCAGGAACGGCAGTTTGAGCAGGACCATTTCGACGACAACCGCGAGTGATGCGTCCTTGTTGGCCAACCGGTCCAGAAGATCGACGGTAGCCGCGAGCAAAATGACGCCGAGCAGGCCAAACAGGAAACCCAGGTACCAGATCGTGAATTGCCGGGCGATATAGCCGGTGAGCGTCGATGACAGCCGCAACCGCCGGATCGAGGGGGGGCGAGAGGTGAGAAAGGTCATGACGCCGCCACCTGTGCAAAGGGCTCTCCCCTAACCCGCGGGCGGTGCGGCGCCCGTGGGGCGGCTCGGGTCAGCGCCAGCGCGACAAACATCGCCGCGCCTAAGAGATGGCTGAATATATATCGTGTAATCGATTGCATTGGCGCGCTTTTTAACCCGAACACCACGGCATTGGCCACAAAAATTCTCAACCCGGTGCCGGGACCGTTTCCGAATTAGCCATTTCACCACAGGCACCAAGCGCCAAGCCACCCCTGGTTATTCGAGCCTGGCATCGATGTCTTCCCAAGGGGTTCGGCCGGAATCGCGTGGCGAGTGGCGCGGGGCGGCGCGGGCCGAGGGAGACGCTGGGCCGCCCCCTGGCCGTCCCCTGGCCGCCCCCTGGCCGCGGCCTTGCCTCTAGCCATGGGCGTCGGCGGGATGTCGGATTGCGCGGCGTTTTTTCCGTTAGCCGATTTCTCTCGGGCACCCTTGGCGGTCGCGCGGGATTACGATTCCCACGAATATGGGTGGTATCTGGGAATTATCGGCAAAAAAAGAGGATAAGTTAGTGGTGGCTGTACCGCCTGGCATTGTGCAGCTTGCACATCCCTGTACACAACTTTCGAATTGTCCGGCGCGTGTTCACGCCGTCGTCTATGCTGCGCGGAAAGAGCGCTCTTAAATCATGGTTCACGGCAAAATCCATAACAAGATGAACTCGCGGGGAATCGCCGCCATTGTATAACCTGTGAGGAAAGGAGAAATCCCCATACCAAAGTTCACCGGGCAGCCATCGGCAGTCTTCATGTGAAATCTGAAACCGCACCTCGGTGTTTGTGATAATCGGTATGTGCAATCGCACATACCTTTTGTCCAAGCTCTGCCATCCGTCAAAATGCCAAAAGATATTTTCCCTTGGCAGAAGCTGCATCAAGCGCACGCGCGAGGATTGACTCGGAAAGCCGTCGATAATGCTCTCCATATAAGG
>CAXMQC010000491.1:0-1786 GCA_964195285.1 Akkermansiaceae bacterium | reverse complement strand
CCGAATATCGCGCGGTGGACCCCGACGGCAATCAGTTCGATCTTTCCGAACATGGCTATCAACACGTTGAATACCGGGCCGAGCGGGACAAGAAAAAAGAGACGGTCGAGGCCTGAGCCTCGGCCGGTTCCAGTTGATCGGAAAATTTGAAGAGCAGGGTGCAACCTGACATCACATCTTTAGGGAGATAATCATGAGATCATTCGTAGTAATTGGGGCCGTTGCCGTGGCGTTGACGTTGGCGTCCTTTGAGTCTCAGCCGGCTATCGCCGCCGATTTTTATGCCGGCAAGAAATTGACCATCATTGCCGGGTTCCGCCCCGGCGGCGGTGTCGACAACAATGCCCGGGTCGTCGGGCGGCATCTTGCAAACCACATTCCCGGAAATCCGGCTATCCTCAACAAGAACATGCCGGGTTCGGGCGGCGCGCGTCTTGCCAACTGGCTTTACAACAAGGCGAAGTCCAACGGGCTGACCATCGCCCTGCCCGGCCGGAGCTGGATGTTTTCCAAGCTGTTCAAGGATCCCGGCGTCAAGTTCGAGCCGCTGAAATTCGATTATATCGGCGCGCCCGGTCCGCTGAACAACAAGCTCTGGGTTCGGGCGGATCTCGGTATCAAATCCATCGCTGACTTGAAGAATTCGAAAAAGACCATCGTCTTCGGTGGATTGCGCTCCCGATCGAGCAATGTCGTGGTGCCCTCCATCCTCGGTCGTGCTGGCTGGTCGGTTCGTGCGCTCAAGGGCTACAAGGCGACGGCGAAAATCATGCTGGCGATCGAGCAAAAGGAAGTCGACGGCATGTGGGCGTCGGATTCGACCCTGCGCAACAATCGGGCGGATCTGATCGATAATAAGGTGCTGGTACCGATTCTCCAGGTCAGACCCTGGGAAAAAAATATTCCGCTGCTGTACGATCAAGTCGACGCGCGGACCAAGAAGTTACTTAATCTCGTCCTGGCGCCATCGAGCTTCGGTGTCCCTGTCATCGCGCCACCCGGAACGCCAAAGGCGCAATTGGCCACTCTGCGGACGGCTTATGCGTCAATGGTCAAGGATCCTGCCTTCATCGCCGATGGCAAGAAACGCGGGATCTATGTAAGCGAGCCGTTGATCGGCAACGCCCTGCGCGACGTGATCTCGAAAGTGATTGCGGAATCCGATGAGGCTATCGTCAAGGATTACCTCAAGTATCGCGGCAAGCGGAAAAAGAGAAAAAAGAAGAAAAGCTGACACGAGGGCTCAGCTAATTTTTGAATATGGGTGGCGCGGTATCGGTGTGACAACCGATCCGCGCCACCCTCTTTACGCCGCCGATCATGATTGAAGCTTTACTATCCGCCTGGGTGACGATCTTCACCCCGGCCAATATGGCCTTCCTGTTCGGCGGCGTGCTGATGGGGCTGGCGCTTGGCGCGATCCCCGGTCTCGGCGGTGTCATCGGGCTTACCATCCTGATCCCCTTTGTCTACGATCTGGGGCCAGCGCCGGCGATGGCGATGCTGATCGGAATGGCGGCGGTAACCACCACGTCGGATTCGATCCCTGCCATCCTTTTCGGCATTCCTGGAACGGTGGCGGCGCAGGCCACTATCCTCGATGGCTATCCCATGACCCAGAAGGGCGAGGCTGCCCGGGCGCTCGGGGCTTCGTTCTCAGCTTCGGCCATCGGTGGTGTCCTTGGCGCGGTGGTCCTGTTTGCCTCTATTCCGATCCTGCGGCCGCTGGTGCTCCAGTTTCGCTCGCCCGAATTCCTCATGCTGGCGTTGCTCGGCATTTCGATGG
>CAXMQC010000490.1:0-4119 GCA_964195285.1 Akkermansiaceae bacterium | reverse complement strand
CCGATGGGCGGCCGGGTGGGGGAGAGGGCCGGTGCCGGAACCGATTAAGTGGAAACGCTCAATCTACAACCAGGGCTGCGCGACCCTGCGCTTCGCCTCGAAGCTGTCGATCTTGTCTTCCTTCTGTAATGTCAGGCCGATGTCGTCCAGCCCGTTTAGCAGGCAGTGTTTGCGGAACGGTTCCACTTCAAAATGAATTTTTTCGCCGTCCGGGCGGGTAATTTCCTGTGCCTCCAGGTCGATGGTTACGGTGGCGTTGGCCCCCTTGCCGGCGTCCGCCATCAATATGTCGACCTGTTCTTGCGGCAACTTGATCGGCAGGATGCCGTTCTTGAAGCAGTTGTTGTAAAAGATATCCGCATGGTCCGGTGCGATGACGCAGCGGATGCCGAAATCCAACAGCGCCCAGGGCGCGTGCTCGCGCGACGACCCGCAGCCGAAATTCTCGCCCGCGACCAGAACCTTGGCGTTCCGGTACGGCGGCTGGTCCAGCACGAAATCTTTCGGGTTGCCGTTCTCGTCCCAGCGTAGATCGAAAAACAATCCTTCTTTCAGCCCGGTGCGCTTGATTGTCTTCAGAAACTGCTTGGGGATGATCATGTCGGTATCGACATTGGTCATGTTCAGGGGCGCGGCGACCCCCGTCAGCGTATCGAACTTTTCCATCGCCTTGTCTCCCTGCCAATTCAATCCAGATCACGCACGTCGGTCAAGCGGCCGGAGACCGCCGCCGCCACCGCCATGGCGGGGCTGACCAGGTGGGTGCGTCCGCCGCGGCCCTGGCGGCCCTCGAAATTGCGGTTCGACGTCGAGGCGCAGCGCTCGCCTGGTTCCAGCCGGTCCGGATTCATCGCCAGGCACATGGAACAGCCCGGGTTGCGCCATTCGAAACCGGCCGCGGTGAAGATCTCGTCCAAGCCTTCCTGTTCGGCCTGTTCCTTGACCAGGCCCGAGCCCGGCACGATCAAGGCGCGCACGCCGTCGGCGACCTTGCGGCCCTTGGCGACGGACGCCGCCGCCCGCAGGTCCTCGATCCGACCATTGGTGCACGACCCCACGAAGACCGTATCGACCTCGATATCGGTCATCTTCATGCCAGCGGTCAGGCCCATATAGTCCAGCTTGCGCTGGATGGCGGCCCGGCGGCCCTCGTCCGCGGCGTCGGCCGGGTCGGGTACCACGCCGTCGATGCCGACCACATCCTCGGGGCTGGTGCCCCAGGTAACTTCGGGGATCAAGGCCGATGCATCAAGTGTTACCTCGGTGTCGTAGACCGCGCCATCATCCGACGGCAGGGTCTTCCAATAGGCGACAGCCTGTTCCCACTGCGCGCCTTTCGGCGACATGGGTTTGCCTTTCAAATAGTCGAACGTGGTCTCGTCCGGCGCGACCAGGCCGGCCCGGGCGCCGCCTTCGATGGACATGTTGCACACCGTCATGCGCTCTTCCATGCTCAGTGCCCGGATCGCATCGCCGGCATACTCGATTACATGGCCGGTGCCGCCCGCGGCGCCGATCTTGCCGATGATGGCAAGAATCAAATCCTTGGCGGTCACGCCGTCGGCCAGCGCGCCCACGACATTGACGCGCATGTTTTTCGCCGGCCCCTGGATCAGAGTCTGAGTGGCCAGCACATGTTCGACTTCCGACGTACCGATGCCGAAGGCCAGCGCGCCGAACGCGCCGTGGGTCGCGGTATGGCTGTCGCCGCAAACGATGGTCGTACCGGGCAGGGTGAAGCCTTCCTCAGGGCCGATAACATGCACAACGCCGTTACGCACGTCCGACACGTCGAACAGCGGCACGCCGAAAGCCTTGCAGTTCTTCTGCAGGGTCTCGATCTGGAGCCGCGAATCTTCGGTTACCCCCGCCTCGTTGGGGTCGGTTGAGATGTTGTGGTCGATGACCGCAAGCGTGGCTTCGCGTTGGCGAACCTTGCGGCCCGTCATGCGCAGCCCCTCGAACGCCTGCGGGCTGGTGACTTCATGCACCAGGTGGCGGTCGATATAGATCACGCAGATGCCGTCGTCCTGGCGGTCGATGACATGTGCGTCCCAGATTTTGTCGAATAACGTGCGCGGCTGTGCCATGGACTTTCTCGTCTGTTCTGTACGTGTTGCTATCCGGTTATGCCGGTTCAGTTCTCGCCGTTATCCGCGGTCTCCGGCGCGGTGGCCTCGGCCTTGTCCTTCGCGGGCGCGTCCTTGTCGCGACGCACCACGCGCTCGGCGATCCGGGCTGATTTGCCGCGGCGGCCACGCAGGTAATAAAGCTTCGCCCGGCGCACATCGCCAGTGCGAACCACCTCGATCCCGTCGATGCGCGGGCTGAACAGCGGAAACACCCGCTCGACACCCTCGCCGTAGGAAATTTTGCGCACGGTGAAGGAGCTGTTCAGCCCCGCATTCTTGCGCGCGATGCAGACGCCCTCGAAGGCCTGGATGCGCTCGCGCGTACCCTCGACGACCTTCACGCGAACGCGAAGGGTATCGCCGGGCTGAAAGTCCGGCACCGGCCGCTCGGCGGCCAGTTTTTCCATTTGCTCGGCTTCCAGCTTTTCGATCGTATTCATGGCATGATCCTCGATACTAGTGACTAACTGTTGAAATTACTTGGCTTGTTTCCGGGGTGGCGCGACCTCGTCGCGACGATAGCGGGCCCACAGATCGGGCCTGCGTTCGCGCGTGATTCGTTCCGCCTCGGCGCGCCGCCAGGCGCGAATATTCTCGTGATGGCCCGACAGCAGGACATCCGGCACCGCGCGCCCGCACCATTCGGCGGGCCGGGTATAATGCGGATATTCCAGCAGTCCGGCCTCAAAACTCTCTTCATCCAGTGAAGCTTCCGCCCCGATCACACCCGGCATTAGACGAACGCAGGCGTCGATCAGGGCCAGGGCCGCCGGCTCGCCGCCCGACAGCACGAAATCACCCAGACTGACCTCTTCCACGTCGTGGGCATCCAGTACCCGCTGGTCGATGCCCTCGTACCGGCCGCAAAGCAGAATGACGCCCGGTCCGGCGGCGATCTCACGGACCCGCTCCTGGTCCAGTCTGCGGCCGCGCGGGCTCAGATAGATCACTGGCGAGCCGCCGCCCGCGGTTTGGTCATCCGCCATGGCGCGGCCCAGCGCGCGGTCGATGACGTCGGCCCGCATCACCATGCCGGCGCCGCCACCGAAGGGCGTGTCGTCGACGCTGCGGTGGCGGTCCTCGGCAAAATCGCGGATGTCCAGGGTCTCTAATGCCCAGAAATCCTGCCCCAGCGCCTTGCCGGCAAGCGACTGGCCCAGCATCCCGGGGAACATCTCCGGGAAGATGGTCAGCACCCGCGCCGTCCATGTTCTCGCTGCGTTCATGATTCGCCCTCTTTCGGCGCCTTCGCCTCAACCTCTTCGGGCAGGTCGATTACGACGACGCCGGTCTCCAGATTTACCGACGGCACAACCGCCTTGGTAAACGGCAGGATTACGGATCCGCCGGCCGCCAGTGCTATCTCGATGACGTCGCCCGCGCCGAAATCATGCAGGGCGCGCACGACGCCGAATTGTGAGCCATCTTGCAGCGCCGCCTTCAGGCCGATCAGGTCCGAGTGATAGAACTCGTCCTCATCCGGCTCACCCAGCTTGCCGCGCTCGACATAGAGCTCGACCCCGGCCAGCACCTCGGCGGCATTGCGGTCGTCCACGCCCTTAATATGGGCGCGCAGCAGGCCGCGGGCCAGCCCATGGACCTTGATTCGGAATTCGCGCGCACCGGTCTTGTCGGTCAACGGCCCGTAGGCCGCAAGACCCTCCGGGTCGGCGGTGAAGCTTTTGATGCGTACGTCGCCGCGCACGCCATGGGCGCCCGCGATTACAGCTACGCAAAGCCTGTCTTCAACCATGTTGACCGCCTCGACCGACACGTCGGTTCCTTCCTACTTCTTGACCTCTTCCTCGGCTGGGGCTTGCTCGGTGGGAGCCTCTTCCGGGGCGGCCTCTTCAGCCGGCGTTTCCTCGGCCGCTGCTTCTTCAGCCGGTGCCTCCTCGGCCGCCGCTTCTTCAGCCGGGGCCTCCTCGGCCGCCGCTTCTTCAGCCGGTGCTTCCTCGGCCGCCGCCTCTTCAGCCGGCGCTTCCTC
>CAXMQC010000489.1:0-3656 GCA_964195285.1 Akkermansiaceae bacterium | reverse complement strand
AGAGCGTAGCGGGGCTACGGTCGAGGGCCGCGACGCAGCCCCGGGCCGAAAGCGCCGCGTCCCTTTGGGTTGCCCTCCGGCGGCCATCCGCGGCGTTATCCCGCTTGCCCGATGCGCAAGCATCGCGCAGCGCGGGATGCCTGACGGAATGGCCGCCGGAGGGCAACAGAGCGGTTCCATATGGTCGGAAAAGGCTCTAGGCTCTTAGAACAGACTGCTGATCCCGCTCTTCTTGCGAGCGATCATTGGCGCCTCGCCGGCATTCGCCGGTTTGCCCAGCGCATCGTTCTCGCGCAGCCTGCGGGATTCCGCATTGGCGTCCAGCGCCGTCCCGGGCGGTTCCGGTTCGAGCCAGAACAGCACCAAATGAAGGAATTTCTCCTGCTCCAGGGCAAACTGAGCCGATTCCGCGTTTACCTTGCGCCGAACATTGGGCTCGACGCCGTAATAGGCGGTTGCCCGCTGGGCCAGCGCCGCCTCGCCCGTGCTGGGCTGGCTCTGCGCGTCGTAGCGGATGGGAATGCCTGGCGCGCCGTTTGGCGGTGTCGCCGGTACCACTGTCTGCGGATAGGGGCCCACAACGGCAGTGATTTGCTCACCGCCCGGGTCAGCCGGCGCCGACGAATCGGCGACGGTGGTCTGGGATTCTGGCTGCAGCGTCTCGTACCAGGGCGAAGCGCCGTCTTCCTTGGGTCGCGGCAAGGGCCCGCCGTCATAAGGTTCGGTGCCCTGGTCGGTGACCAGCGTTCCGGCCGTTCCGGCCGTATCGCCACCCGATGCCAGCAGGCTGGCGCGCGCCTGGTTGGTGCTGAGGTCGCGATTGGATTGTGCTTCACCATGTGATGGCGGACGCAGCGTCGCCTGCGGCGGGACACTGAGCGGCGGATTGCGGACGACGGTGAATTCATCGGGACCGCCGCGCTCGAATCCGAATATGCGGCCAGATTCGCCGCAGCCAGCCAGCAGCAATGCCGCGGCAAGAGCCGTTATTGTCCTATTCATGGACCTATTCCTCAACGCTTCCCCACGATTTAGTCCGCCATTTTACGCGTTTTTCGATCGTTCCGCAATTAACCCTTCGAGTATGATCAACCCGACCCCCACGACAATCGCGGAATCAGCGACATTAAAGGCCGGCCAATGGGGCCAGTCGGTTCCCGGTATGTAAAAATCCAGGAAGTCCACGACCGCGCCGAAGCGCATCCGGTCGATCACATTTCCGATAGCGCCGCCGATGACGACGCCCAGCGCCGTGGCGAGCAAAGTTGTTTCGGCCTTGCGTAACCATAAGGCGAGGCCGGCCGAAATCGCGATCGCCAGCCCCGACAGCGCCCAAGGCCCCAGCCAGTCCATCTGTCCGAAGGATACGCCCGGATTGTAAACCAGTGTGAGGTTGAAGCTTGGCATCACCGGTATGGTCCGCGGCGGGACCATGACGACAGCCGTGACCACCCATTTGCTGATCTGGTCCAGCACTAGAACAAGTAGGGCGACGCTCATCCCAAGCCAGAACATCCTGGAGCCCAATCTGGCGAGCAGGCCGCCGCCGGCCTCCGGTTCGCCGGTCTGCGGGTTTTCCGGTGTCGACAATGGCCGGTCCACCTATTCCGCCGCCGCGCGGCTGGCCGCGACGGCGTCGGCGCAGCGCCCGCAGACGCCCGGGGTTTCCGGATTGGCGCCGACTTCCGGCAGTACGCGCCAGCAGCGTTCGCATTTGTCGCCCTCGGCGGGCGCCGGCATCACGCCGACCCCGGCTACGTCCTCCAGCGTGAACGCGCCCTCGGGGACGTCGCCCTCGATCAGCTCAGCGTCCGAGGTAATGGCGATCTCGGCCAGGTCCAACCCGTCCAGCGCCTTCTTGTAGGCCTTGGTCACATGGACCTTCGGGGCGGCCTGCAGGGACGAGCCGATGCGTTTTTCGGCACGTTCCAGTTCCAGCGCGCCGGTCACCACGCGGCGGACGCGGCGGATCTTGTCCCATTTCGCGGCCAACTCGTCGTTGCGCCATGCCGCCGGTGCCTCCGGGAATGAGCGTAGATGCACGCTTTCCTCTTCGCCCGGGTTGCGGCAAAGCCAGGCCTCTTCCGCCGTAAAACACAGGATCGGCGCCAGCCAGGCGGTAAGACAGGAGAACAGCTCGTCAAGCACCGTCCTGGCGGCCCGTCGGCCGGGGGCCATGACCGCGTCGCAATAGAGGCTGTCCTTGCGGATATCGAAATAGAAGGCCGACAGGTCGACGGCGCAGAAATCATGCAGTTCGCGGAACATCCGGTGGAAGTCGTACTCGCCACAGCTATGACGAACCAGCGCGTCCATCTCCCACAGGCGATGCAGGACCCAACGCTCCAGTTCCGGCATATCGGCCGGCCGCATCCGTTCGGACGCGTCGAATTCATTCAGGTTGCCCAACAGGTAGCGCATGGTATTGCGCAGCCGGCGGTACATGTCGACCCGCCGCTTGATGATCTCCGGTCCGACCCGCAGATCCTCGGAATAGTCCGAGGCGACGACCCAAAGACGCAGCGTCTCGGCGCCATACTGCTTGGTTACGTCCTGCGGCGACACGATATTACCCAGCGATTTCGACATCTTGCGACCGTCCTCGGCCATGACGAAACCATGCGTCAGCACGCCCTCATAGGGTGCCCGGCCGCGGGTGCCGGCGCTTTCCAGCAATGAGGAATGGAACCAGCCGCGATGCTGGTCGGAACCTTCCAGATAGAGCGTCGCCGGCCATTGCAAATCGTTGCGGCCTTCCAGCACGAAACTATGCGTCGAACCCGAATCGAACCAGACATCGACCACATCGGTGACCTGCTCGTAATCGTCCGGATTTCGGTCCGGCCCGAGGAAATCGGCCGGGTCGCGGGCAAACCAGACGTCGGCGCCCTCGGCTTCGAAGGCCTCGGCGATGCGATCGACAACAGCCTGGTCGCGCAGTGGTTCGCCGCTGGCCTTCTCCACGAAGACCGGGATCGGCACACCCCAGGCGCGCTGGCGCGAGATGCACCAGTCGGGCCGCTGTTCGATCATCGAGTACAGTCGCGTGCGGCCGGCCGGCGGATAGAACTTGGTCTCGTCGATGGCGGCCAGCGCCTTGGCCCGCAGATCGTTGGTTTCCATCGAGATGAACCATTGCGCGGTGTTGCGGAAGATCAGTGGCGCCTTCGACCGCCAGCTATGCGGATAGCTGTGGCGCAGCTTGCCGCTGGCCATCAGATTGCCGGCCTCCGACAGCGCCTCGACGACGGCCTTGTTGGCCGGGCCGGTCTTGCCGTCCTGGGTATAGATCGCCAGCCCCGCGAACAGCGGTACATGGTCGAAATAACGGCCGTCCTCGCCGACCGTCTGCGGAACCTCGACGCCGTTTGCCGAGCCCAGCACATAGTCGTCCGCGCCATGGCCAGGCGCGATATGGACGAATCCGGTGCCGTCCTCTTCGCTGACAAAATCGCCCGCCAGCAGGCGCACGTCGAAGTCGTAGCCCTTGCCGTCGAGCGGGTGGCGGCAGACGGTTCCGGCAAGCTCGACGCCCTTGAACGTCGCGACGTTCACACTGGCGCGGACGCCAGTCGCCTCTTGGAATCCGGCCAGCAAGCTCTTCGCGACGACGAACTTGTCCGCCTCGTTGAAGGCACAGTCGTCCTCGCGTCCGA